>CAZTQF010000060.1:0-9131 GCA_964615255.1 uncultured candidatus Brocadiaceae bacterium
CCAGTCCATGACGTAGACGTTCCCCTTCGCGTCGACGCACACCGAGTGCGGCGACAGGAACTCGCCGTCCTTCCACTTGGCGCGCGGGATGCCGTTCTTCGCCCGGAGCTTCGGGTCCGGGTTGTCCCCGATGTGGCCGTAGACCTTGTCGTCCTTGCCCAAGAAGCTGATCCGACCGGCGAGGTCGGCCACGACCAGGCCCCCGTCCGGCATCGGCCAGACGTTGCAGGGTCGGCGCAGGTCCTTGTCCATCATGCGGACGAACTCGCCGTCGAGCGTGAACCACTGCAGCCGGTGGTTCTCGCGGTCGCACACCAAGAGCAGCGGCTCGTCGCCGCGCGTGTCCATCCAGAGGCCGTGCGGGGTGCGCATCTTGCCCGGCTCCTTGCCCGGGCCGCCGAACGACTTGAGGTACTTGCGGTCCTTGTCATAGCAGTGCACCCAAGACTTGCCGTAGCCGTCGCCGACATAGATGCGACCGTCGGGCGCGACGGCGACCGCGGTCGGCGCGTACTGGCCCGCGTTCTTGTAGATGCCCGAGGCCTCCGGCCACCCGATGGTCCACAGCACCTTGCCGTCGAGGGTCGTCTTGATCACCTCGTGGCGCCGGGTGTGCGCGAGGTAGAGCACCTCTTGGCCGGCTTCGACCCGGTGGCACATGCCGTGCAGGCCGCCGCGGAACTCGCTGCCCCAACGAGCAGCGACCGTCCCATCGGGCCGAAACACGACGACCGCGTGCTCCTTGTCGGTGTTGACCAAGATGTGTCCGGCTTCGTCGACGACCATGCAGCCGTGCGTGTTGCCGAGCTCGACCGCGCCGTCCCCGTCGACGCCGAGCGACGACGCCTGCAGCGGTCGCCCCCAGCGCGCGTCCCACTCGAACAGGTGCTCGCCGGCCGACACGTAGGTCTTGCCGTCCGGCCACCGCTTCTGGGCCTCCTGGCTTGCGAGGGCGACCGGGAGGGAGAGCGCGACGAGCGCCGAGAACATCAGAGCAGACGACCGCATAGGTGCAGTGTGCGCAGCGCCGCCGAAGATTGGTAGCCATCGCGCGACGACCCGCCTCCATGATTTTGCACGCTGCGGTGTAGGCAGGGCCCGGGCACGCGTAGCAGCTGGTGCCTGCCCGAGCTCTCGTCCGATCATGCGTCCTATCCAGCTCTTCCTCGCCGTCGCCCTCGCGCTGCTGGCCGCCGACACGCTGGAGGCGCAGCGGCGCATGGGCGGTCGCAACCGCGACCCGTGGCGGCGCCCCGAGGAGATCACCAACCGCGTCGCGGTCTACTTCCGGAAGGTCCGCGGCCCCGAGACCAAGGATGGCAAGGTCGCCGACCTCGGCACGATCCCGCTGGTTCGTGAGGCCGCTGCCGCTCACCAGGTGGCCGTGCTCTACCTGCACGACGGCGCCCTCGAGGACCGACCGGTCCGCACGTTCGAGTCGGCGCTGTTCCGGGCGGACGTGCGCGGCGACGAGCTCGGGATCAAGCTGCGGCTGTTCCACTGCGGACAGATCGACATCAGCGCGGACCCGGCGCTCCAGGACCGGTTCGGAAAGAAGGCGCCGCTGTTCGTGGCCTTCGACAAGTCGGGCAAGGAGCTCCGTCCGGTCTCGATGACCGGAATGAAGCCCAACCCGACCGCGCTGGAAAGCCTGCTGGACCGCGCCTCAAGGGGCGCCTTCAAGCCGGCGCTGCCGAGCTTCGCGAAGAAGTACGGCAAGCTCGTCCAGGATCTGGAGAAGGTCCTGAAGCAGCGCGCCGCGGCCGAGGAGGCGCAGGCCGAGGCAGGCGGCGACCGCGCCAAGCAGAACAAGGCGAACAAGCAGCTGGAAGCCGCCGGCGAGGCCGAACAGAAGCTGCTCCAAGAGGAGCAGGAGCTGCTGGCGGAGATGCGCTTCCCCGAGCGTGGCAGCAAGCGGCTCGGCGGCCGCCGCCCCAACCGGCGCGGCAACCGCGCCGGGAACACCGGCAAGGGCAACACGGGCAAAGGCAACACCGGCAAGGGCAACGCCGGCGGCTAGGGCGCGCGGCTCCCTGGCCGCCCCCGCTCAGTGCGTGTGGCCGTGGTCGGGGTTGTAGATGTGCCCCAGCGTGTGCCGGGCCGCGGCTTCGAACGTCGAGCCGGTCCCCTCGTTGGCCAGCCGCTCCAGGATCGGCACCGCGCGCTCGTCGTCCTTGGCCTCGTGCAGCGACTTGCCGAGGTAGAGCAGCGCGCGCTGTCGCTCTTCGCCGAGCTTGCCCGTCGCCAGCGCCTGCTCGAACGCCTCCACCGCTTCGGCGTGGCGGCGCTCCTTGAACAACACGTAGCCCTCGGTGGCGATCGCGTCCGGCGTGCGGGGCGCAGCCTGCAGCCATCGGCGCGCGCTGAGCAGGTCGCCGTCGAGCGCGTAGAGGTGGGCCAGCCGGTGACGCGCCTCGGCGACGCCCCCGGTCGCCGCCTCCAGCAGCAGGGGCTCGCAGTGCACCCGGCAGCCCAGCTCGAGGTAGAGGCAGCCCAGCTCATGCTGGAGCAGCGGGTCGCGCGGCGCCGCGGCCTGCTGGGCACGGAGCCTCGCGAGTGGCTCACGCTTCGCGGCGCACAGATCGAGCAGCGCGGCGAGCTCCTCGGGGTCCTGCGGACCGGGCCGCGCGCAGTAGACCGCTCCGGCCGCGTCCAGCACGGCGATCCCCATCCCTTCGCCGCCGCCGATCCAGGCACCGTAGAGGCGCTTGCGCGCGACCCCGTCGCAGACGACCGCCGCGAACCCGCCGCGGGCCAGCGCCGACATGATCAAGGGATCCTCGATGCGGGCCTGCATGCGGTCGCTCATCTCGCGGCCCGGCAAGGTGAAGAACACCACGACCTCGCGGCCGCTGCGCCGCGCGCCTGCGAGCGCAGCGGTCAGGTCCTGCTGCCATTCGGGCGGCGCCGCACAGCACGGCAGCAGCGCGGCCAGCAGTGCGGCCCTGTGGACGCGAGCGCTCACTTGCCCTTGCACCACCGGTCCAGCCACGAGAAGAACTCCCGCTGCCACAGCACGCCGTTCTGCGGCTGCAGCACCCAGTGGCCCTCGTCGGGGAAGAGCAGGATGCGCGAGGGCACGCCCTGGACCTGCGCGGCGGTGAACGCCTGCAGGCCCTGATCGTAGGGCACGCGGTAGTCCCGCTCGCCGTGGATGACCATCAGCGGCGTCTTCCAGCTCTGCACGTAGCGGTGCGGCGAGAACCTGCGGTAGGTGTCGGCGACCTCCGTCGAGATCCAGAACGGACCGCCGAGGTCCCAGTTGACGAAGAACAGCTCTTCGGTCGCGAGGTACATCGACTCCAGGTTGAACACCCCGCAGTGCGAGATCATGCAGGCGAACCGGTCGCCGCCGTTGCCCATCAGCCAATAGACCGAGTAGCCCCCGAACGACGCGCCGACGGCGCCGACGCGCTCCTCGTCGACGTAGTCGCGCGCGCTCACGGCGTCGCACACCGTGAGCAGGTCCGCCATCGCCTGGCCGCCCCAGTCTTCGCTGATCTGATCGTTCCACGCCTGGCCGAAGCCCGGCAGCCCGCGCCGGTTGACGGCCGCGACCACGTAGCCCTGCGCGGCCATCAGGTGGAAGTTCCACCGGTAGCTGAACCACTGCCCGACCATCGACTGCGGCCCGCCCTGGCAGTAGAGCAGCATCGGGTACTTCTTCTTCGGGTCGAAGTTGGGCGGCTTGACGATCCAGGCGTGGATCTTCTTGCCGTCGGTCCCCTCGAACCACTCGGCGTCGACCTGCGGCAGGTCCATGCCTTCGTAGGCAGCGCCGTTGACGTCGGTGACCGCCGTGATCGCGCCGGTGGCGACGTCGACCTTGACGACCTCGGCGGCGCGCTCGGTCGTCGTGCGCAGGCAGTAGAGGGTGCGCGCGTCGGGCGTCAGTTGGATCGAGGACAGGCGGTGCCGGCCCTTGGTGACCGGCAGCGCCGCCGGCTCGCGCAAGGACGTCGTGTAGACCTGCGTCGTGCCCTCCACGTCGACGGTGAAGAACAGCCGCCGGCTGTCGGCCGACCAGACGACGTCGTGCGGCGACGCGTCGAAGTCCGGCAGCAGTTCGGCGTTCCGCCCGCTCTGACGGTCGTGGATCACCAGCCGATTGCGGTCGGCCTCGAAGCCCGCCCGCTCCATGCTCGAGAACGCGATCCAGCGGCCATCAGGCGAGTAGCGCGGCTCCAGGTCGTAGCCCGGCATCCCCTCGGTGATGTTCTTGTGCTGGCCGCCGTCGGCCGAGATCAGCCACAGGCTGGAGTCGGTGCTCGCCTCGGGGTCTGGCACCCGCCGCGCCGTGTAGCACAGCTCCTTGCCGTCGGGCGACCACGCGATCTGCTCGGCGCCGCCGAACGGCTGCAGCGGCGTGTGGACCTTCTCTTCGGCCATCAGGTCCGCAGACGTCGCCGCGTCGACCGGCTGCACGAACAGGTGGCTGAAGGTGCCGTCGTGCCAGCGGTCCCAGTGGCGGATCAACAGGTCGTCGTAGGCGCGGGCGTTGGCCTCGGGCAGGTCGGCGTAGCGGTCGGTGACCAGCTCCTCGAGTTTGACGCTGCGCGTGAACGCGAACCGATCCCCCGTCGGCGCGAAGTGCAGGTTGGCGACCGGGCCGTCGAGCGCGATCGAGCGGTCGGGGCCGTCCTCGTAGAGGTTGCGGACCCGGATCGCGCCGTCGGCCAGCCACGCGAACTCCACCCCGCCGCGCAGCCAGCGCGGCGAGCGGCCCTGGCCCACCCGGGCCGGCGCGCGGCCGGGCTGGGTCAGGTCGAGCAGGAACAGCTCGGTCGCGCCGCTGTTGGCCGCGAGGTCGGGCGTGCTGACGGTGAAGAGCAGGTGCTTGCCGTCGGGCGCCAGCGCGAGGCCGCCCACGCGCGCGAGCGTGTTGAGCGTCTCGGGGGTGAGGACCTTCTGCGCTGCGAGCCCGGAGACCACGCAGCCCGTCAGCATGAGACATCGAACGGTGCGCATGGCTATCATCATGCCTTCGAGTCGCGCGCCGACGCCAAGGACGGCCGAATTCTGCGCGCGATGTGGACCCCGCTGCCCGAGCCGATGACGCGCAACCTGCTCCTCCTCCTGGCCCTCTCCTTCGCCGCGCTGACCGCCTGCGCCGGCATCGACGCGGCGCCGCCGGACGAGCGCGCGCCGCGTGACGGGGCCGCCGTGGATCGCGGGCTCGCGTGGCTGGCGAAGCACCAGGACGCGGACGGCCGCTGGGACTGCGACGGCTTCATGAAGCACGACGGCGACGACGCCGGGGAGGCTGCGGGTGCCGGCAGCGCCGTGCACGACGTCGGCGCGACCGGCCTCGCGGTGCTCGCCTTCCTCGGCGCCGGCAACACCTTGCGCTCCGGCCCCTACAAGCAGCAGGTCAAGGACGGCGTGCGCTGGCTCGTCAACCAGCAGGACGAGGCTTCCGGGCTCGTCGGGACGGCCCAGTCGCACGACTTCATCTACGGCCACGCGATCGCGACCTGGGCGCTGTGCGAGGCCTACGGACTCTCGAACTACAAGCTGGTCAAGAACAACGCGCAGCGCGCGCTCAACTACCTCGAGCAGCACCGGAACCCCTACGCGGTCTGGCGCTACCAGCCGCGGGACGGCGACAACGACACCTCCGTCACCACGTGGTGCGTGATGGCCTACCGCGCCGGCAAGGACTTCGGTCTGCAGGTCAACGACAACGCGCTCAAGGCGGCGCTGAGCTACTACGAGCAGGTGACCGACCCCGAGACCGGAAGGCACGGCTACACCAAGCGCGGCGAGCGTTCCTCGCGCATGCCGGGCATGCACTCGTCGAACTTCCCCATCAAGAAGAACGAGGCGCTGATCGGCGCGGGCCTGTTCGCGCGGTTCATCCTCGGCCAGGCCCCGGACGAGCACCCCGTCATGCACAAGGCCGCGGCCCTGCTGAACACCTGCCCGCCGGCTTGGACCCCCGACGCCGGCAACATCGACCTCTACGCGTGGTACTGGGCGAGCCTCGCCCTCTACCAGATGGGCGGCGACGCGTGGCAGGCGTGGTCCGGCAAGCTCACCGCTGCGCTGGTCCAGGGCCAGCGGCAGGACGGCCCCGCCGCAGGCTCCTGGGACCCGATCAGCGTCTGGAGCGAGCTGAGCGGTCGCGTCGGCGCCACCGCGCTCGCGACGCTCTCGCTCGAGACCTCCTACCGCTACGCACAGCTGGTGCGCTGACCGCGGAGACGCCCGCGCCGAGGGGATTTCGGCGCCCCGCGCAGCGCGAGCGCCAGTTCGCCGGAAGAAGCCCCGACGTCGGCCGTCTGTTGCCCGGTTTCCGTCCCGCTCCTGCTAGAATCCGGCCGTCCATCATGAACGCCAAGACCCAACCCGCGCCCGCCGCCGCTCACGCCTCTTCCCGCTCCTCGGAGAGCGGCTTCACCCTCGTCGAGATCATGGTCGTGATCGTGATCCTCGGCCTGCTCGCGACCCTGGTCGCCCGCAACGTGATGGGCGCCAGCGACGAAGCCCGCGAGACCAAGGCGCAGTCCGACGTCAAGATGATCGCCGGCGCCGTCCGGTCCTACTACGCCAAGAACGGCACGCTGCCGGAGACCCTCGACGAGCTCGCCGAGAAGGACGAGAAGGGCCGCAGCGAGCTCGAGGAGCTCCCCCTCGACCCATGGGACACCGCCTACGAGATGCTCCCTGGCGACACCCCGCGCGACTTCGAGGTGATCAGCTGCGGGCCGGACAAGCAGCCCGAGACCGAAGACGACATCTCGAGCAAGTCCCGCCGCGAGGACAACTAGGCCGGTGCGGCGCAGCCAGCAGATCCAAGCCCCGAGCCAGCGGCGGGCGGCAGGCTTCTCGCTGATCGAGGTGCTGGTCGCCGTCGCGCTGATCGGGCTCGGGATCGCCGTGGTCGCGCCGAACCTGAGCGGCCTCGTGCCGTCGGCCCGGCTGGAGGGCTCCGGCAAGCAGATCCTGAGCTGGCTGCAGACCATCCGCTCCGAGGCTCGGATCCAGGCCAAGCGCATGGAGCTCGAGCTCGACCTGGACCGCGGTCGCTACCGCATCATCTGGCCCGCCGAGGAGCGCCTGACCACGGACCAGATCGTCTACGAGGACGACGAGATCCCCGACGCGAGCAAGGACTGGATCGACCTCGACACCGACGTCTCGTTCGCAGGCGCCGGCACCGCGGAGACGGGGCTCGTCGAGAAGGGCCTCTATCGGGTCGCCTACGACGAGTACGGCTTCACCGCGGACCAGGTCGTCGCCCTGCGGCTCCAGAGCGACCCGGAGATGGTCTGGTCGCTCTCGATCCGCGGCCTGACCGGCAAGATCGACACGCTCGGCTCCGAGGACGGCGAGCTGGTGCAGCCCGAGCGCATCGGGGAAGGAGCGTTCCGATGAGCGCCACGAGCGCGAGCTGCGGACGCGAGTCCGGGATGCTGCTGATCGAAGCGCTGGTCGCCATGCTGATCGTCGCGATGGTGACGATCGCGTACATCGGCATCCGCAGCACGGCGTTGATCGACGCGACGCGCGCCCGCAACTGGCGGCTCGCGCGCGAGATCGCCGAGGAGAAGCTCTCCACGCTGCAGGCGGGCGCGCACGAGGTGCCGCCGGAGTCCGGCACGGAGTATCCCCTCGACAAGTACGAGGGCTTCTCCTTCAAGATCGTCCTGGGCGAGAGCGCGGTCGCCAACGCCGAGGGCGAGGTCGCGAGCGAGGCCGCGGGCGACGACTCCGAGGCGCGCGACCGCGTCGATTGGGACCGGAACCGCGAGGACATGCGGCGCGCGCGCGAGCGCGGCCTGACCGCGCAGGAATACGAGGACCAGCAGCTCGACGACGTCAACGAGCGGCTCGCAGAGACGCCGCCGAGCCCCGACGACTTCGAGGAGTGCGCCGTGCTGGTCTACTTCCCCAAGTTCGACCCGGACTTCGAGGGCCAGAAGGAGATCCTGCTGATCAAGAGCCGGGTCTCCACGCTCGCGATCTCTGGCCTGACGCCGGACGCCGCCAGCGCGCTGCAGCGGGCCAGCGGCGACGCCGCCGACCCGGCCGCGGGCGACGGCGGGCTCGGAGGTCAGCCAGGAGGCGCCGAAGGACGATGAGTGACGAGATGACGAATCCCCGCGGGCGCTCGGCGCAGGCAGGCTTCACCCTGATCGAGGTGCTCCTGGCGATCGGCATCACGGCGACCGTGATGCTGACCGTGGGCACGACGTTTCACATCATGCTCAACGCGCGCGACGTCGTCGACGACCTCGCTGAGTCGAGCGAAGCGGGCCCGCGCATCCTCAAGCTGATCGAGCGCGACCTGCGCGGTCTCTGGACGTACAACGTGCGCAACAACGCGGTGTTCCGCGGCGTCCAGGCAGACGTCAACGGTCGCGACGCCGACCGCATGAGCTTTCTGACCACGACCGACTCGGTCGGGACGTTGCAGGACCTCGAGAGCAACGCGCACCGGACGACGCTCTGCGAGGTGGGCTACCTGTTCAAGCCGAACCCGCGCTTCCGCGAGGTGTTCGAGCTCTGGCGCCGCGAGGACCCGATGGTCGACGACGACCTGACGACCCAGGGCGACCAGGGCACGTTCCAGCTGGTCTACGACCGCGTCAAGTCGTTCCGGGTGCGCTACTACGACACGCTCGGCTGGGAGGCCGAGGAGCTGTTCGAGTGGGACAGCTCCAAGGAAGACAAGCTGCCCAAGCGGATCATGATCGAGTTCACGATCGAGCGGAAGCGCAGCAGCCGCAACGTCGTCAGCGACGTCGAGATCGAGGACTTCGAGGGCGCAGAGAAGAAGTACGTGCGCCACTTCGTGCTGCCCAAGCGCCTCGAGGGGATCCTCCAGGCCGACAACGCGCGGATCCCCGTCCTGCCGCCCCCGCCGATCGAAGAATCCAGCGCCGGGCCGGAAGGCCCCGCCGGGCCGGGCGGTCCCGCGGGACCCGGCGGACGCGGCGACCTGGGCACGCAGATCGCACGGGGCCCCGGGGGCGAGAAGGTCCCGGGCGGGCGTGGCGGCGACGGACGCGGCGCCGGCAGAGGTGCTGGCGGTGGCGCTGGACGCGGCGGCGCGAAACCCAGCGGTGGCAGCCGTCCGGGCTCAGGCGCCTTCGCGCAGCCGCCGGCCGGCCTCCCGCCTGGCTTCA
>CAZTQF010000061.1:0-9024 GCA_964615255.1 uncultured candidatus Brocadiaceae bacterium
GACGTGTGCGTCGACCTGGCCGCGTGGTGCAGCGCGCCGCCAGGAGACGACGAGCCGCCTCGCCCCCCGATCGACGCGGCGCGCGACGCGCTGCTGCAGACCGGCGTGGTCGGCCGGGGCGAGGAGCACGAGACGCTGCTGCCGCTCGTGCTCGACCAGCAGAACCGCCTGTACGCCCTCCGACACTTCCGCGCCGAACGCCGGGTCGCGCGCTTCGTCGAGGAGCGGCTCGCGCAGCCGCCGCAGCGCACCGCAGCCGCTTTGCGCGCGACCCTGTGCGCCGTCGGGCTGGCGCCCGAGCCTGGCGGCGACGCGGCCGCACCCGCCGAGCCAGACTGGCAGCTCGCCGCAGTCGTCGCCGGCGCGTCGCGGCCGCTGACCGTGCTCTGCGGCGGCCCCGGCACCGGCAAGACCACCACCGTCGCCAAGATGATGTCGGCCCTGCTGCACGACCAACCGGACCTGCGCGTCGCGGTCGCAGCTCCCACCGGCAAGGCCGCCGCTCGCCTGGGCGAGGCGCTCGCAGCGCAGGCCTCGGAGCGCCCCGCGCTGGCCGACTCGCTGCGGGAGCTCGAGCCGCAGACGCTGCACCGGCTGCTCGACTACCTGCCGCTCGACGACCGCTTCCGCTACGGCAAGGAGCGCCAGCTGCCGTACGACCTGGTGGTCGTGGACGAGGTCTCGATGGCCGACCTGGCGATCTTCGCCGCGCTCTGCGACGCGCTCGCGCCCGAGACGCGCCTCGTCGTCGTCGGCGACAAGGACCAGCTGGCCGCGGTCGCCGCAGGCCAGATCCTCGGCGACCTGACCTACGCGGCGCAGCCGGAGCGCGGACTCGGCCCGGACCTCGCCGCGTTCGTGCGCGAGACCACCGGCATGGAGCTGCCGGCCCAGCCGGACGCCGCGCCCATCGCCGACGCGACCGTCTCGCTCCGCAAGAACTACCGGTTCGGCCAGCAGCCCGGCATCGGCGCGTTCGCCCAGGCGCTGGTCGAGCGCGACCACACCGGCGCGCTCGAGGCGATCCACGCAGGACACGACGACCTCGCGCTGACTTCGGAGCTGGAGGACGCGCTGCGGGAGTTCCTCCCGCAGTTGGAGCACCTGCTCACGGCCGCGACCAGCGGCGACGCCGAGCGCGCGCTCTCAGCGGTCCAGCACGCGCGGGTCCTGACCGCGCAGCGCATGGGACCCACTGGCGCGCGGCGCTGGAACGAGCGCATCGAGCAGGCGCTGACGGCGCGCGGCCACCGCCTCGACGCCCACTACTACCCGGGCCGCCCGGTGCTGATCACCGCCAACGACAAGGGCAACCGCGTCTGGAACGGCGACCTGGGCGTCTGCGGCCTCGCCGACGGAGAGCCGGTCGTGTGGCTGCGCGATCCGCGCGGCCGGACGCGCACGCTCAACCCCCGCCGCCTGCCGGCGCACGAGACCGCCTGGGCGATGACCGTGCACAAGGCGCAGGGCAGCGAGTTCGACCACGTGCTGCTGGCGCTTCCCGACCAGCCGAGCCCGCTCAACCACGCGTCCTTGATCTACACCGGCGTCACGCGCGCCCGGCGCCGCGCCACGATCTGCGCCGACGAAGCCCTGCTGGCGGCGGGCCTGCGGATCTGGCCACAGCGGCGCTCGGGCCTCGCCGAGACGCTGCGCGCGGGCGCGCGCTGACGGTCCGATCCAGGCAGCCTCAGCGCGCGGCGAACCAGATCGTGTCCTGCAGCAGCTCTCGCAGGACCGACGTCGCGTAGCTGCCCTTGGGCAGGGTGAAGCCGACGTGCACGCCGTGCTCGTGGTCGCGCGCCGCGGCGCTCTTGATCGGACAGCGCAGCGGGCGGCGCTCCCCTCGCGCGAGGCCGAACGGCAGGTCGTTGAACTCTTCCCCGGACAGGCCGAGCTCTGCCAGCTCCCCGAGCTCCATGTCGAGCGGCTCACCGCTCGGCACCATCATGTCCGGCCCAGGCATCGGCCCCGACGGCGACAGCTCCAGCGCGTCGGCTCGCACCTGCTCCTTCGTGGGGTCCTCGACCGTGAACACCGCGCCGTTCTTGTGCAGCTGCGCGAGGTCGCCGGGCAGGACCTGCCCGAGCCGGTCCAGCCGACGCATGACGACGCGGTTGAACAACTCGCTCTGTACCGCGGACAGCACCAGCCCGAACACCCGCCGCGGCATCCGCCGCGACATCTGGCGCGCGCCGCCGCGCAGCGCCTCCAATCCCTTGTCCAGGTTGGCGCCGCGCTTGCCGAAGCGCTGCTCGCCGAAGTAGTTCGGCACCCCGCGCTCGGTGAGCTCGGCGAGGTTGGCCTGCGCGATCTCGAGCGCACCGGCGCTGCAGTCGCGCAGCAGGATCTCGAACCGGTTGCCGCGGGCGTGCCCGAGCCGCAGCTTGTTGCCGTGGCGCGAGACGCGGAGCACGCGGAAGCCGTCCCCGCTCAGCTCGCGGCAGGCGCGCTCATCGCCGTGCTCGACGCTGACCCACTGCCGGCTCACCGCGCGGGCGTCCTTGAGGCCCGCGATCCCGAACGTCTTCTCGTGGCGGCCGAGGCGGCGACCGAGCGACCGCACGAGGTCCAGCGTCGAGAGCCCGCGCTTCTCGATCCAGAGCCAGACGTGGTCGCCGTCGCCGCAGGGCTCGTAGGCCGGGACCTCTTCGACCACGAAGTCCTCGGGCTCGACCTTGTAGCGGCCGTCGAACCTGCCGGCCGCGCAACCGCGCGGCACGGGACGCGTCGGCTTCATGCCGTCAGGCCTTCTTGGCCTTGGCCTTGCTCTTGGCGCGCCGCTTGCTGGGCTTGTCCTCGGCGACGACAGGCTCCGGGCTCGCGGCGTCCGCCTGCGCCGCTCCGTAGGCCGCGACCGGGTCCTCGCCGGTCGCGTAGGCCAGCAGGCGGGCCAGCTCATCGCGCATCTTCGACCGGTCGACGATGCGGTCGATCTGCCCTTTCTCCAGCAGGAACTCCGAGCGCTGGAAGCCCTTGGGCAGCTCCTTCTTGATGGTGGTCGCGATCACGCGGGGACCAGCGAAGCCGATCAGCGCCCCCGGCTCTGCGATCAAGAAGTCGCAGACCGAGGCGAACGAAGCCGTGACCCCGCCGGTCGTCGGGTGCGTCATCACCGAGACCGAGACGCCGCCCGCCGCGTGCAGCTTCTGCAGCGCGCCGCAGGTCTTGGCCATCTGCATCAGCGAGACCGCGCCCTCGTGCATGCGCGCGCCGCCCGAGCAGGCGAACAGCACCACCGGGAGGCCGTCCTGCAGCGCCCGCTCACAGAGCCGCGCGATCTTCTCGCCTACGACCATGCCCATCGACCCGCCGAGGAACCGGAAGTTCATGACGCCGAGCGCGCACGGGATGCCCTTGATCTTGGCGAGGCCGGTCACCATGGCGTCGGACTCGCCGGTCTTGGCGCGCGTCGACTTCAGCTTCTCGCCGTAGGGCATGCGGTCGTGGAAGCCGAGCACGTCTTCGGCGCCCAATCGCTCCCACAGCTCCTCGAACGACCCCTCGTCCGCGGTCAGCGCGACGCGCTCGCGCGCGGGCAGCGTGAAGTGGTAGCTGCAGCTCTGACAGACCCGGTGTCGTTGCTCGAACTCCTTGCGGAACAGCATCGAGCCGCACGACTCGCACTTGATCCAGAGCCCGCCGGGCATGTCCTTCTTCTTGCTGAAGCGCGTCCAGGCCATGTCTTTCGCTGCCATTCAGGGAGTGAGGGGTCGGTCGAGAAGATACCGCCAACCATGCGGCGCGGGCAACCGTCAGCGCGGCGGCGCCTCCGCGCGCGCCCGCTCGGCCGATCGCCGGAGCGCTGCGACCCGCTCGCGGCGGTCCGCGACGCTGAAGACGGCCGTGCCCGCGACGAACACGTTGGTCCCCGCGGCTGCGCTCGCCTCGATCGTCTCCGGCCCGATCCCGCCGTCCATCGAGACCTCGCCCTCGAAGCCCATGTCCCGAAGCTGCGCGACCTTGGCCAGCACGTCGGGCAGGAAGCGCTGCCCGCCGAAGCCCGCGAACACCGACATCACCAGCACGACGTCGAGCCGGTCGAGGTAGGGCCGCAGCCGCTCGACCGGCGTGTCCGGCTGCAGCGAGAGCCCCGCCTTCGCGCCGCGGCCGCGGATGTGCTCGAGCAGCGCCCGCACGTCGCCGTTCGCCTCGACCTCGACGTGGAAGGTCAACCAGTCCGATCCCGCGTCGAGGAACGGGTCCGCGTAGGTCCACGGATCCGAGATCATCAGGTGGGTGTCGAGCGGCTTGCTCGCGCAGCGCTTGACGGCGTCCACCACGAAGGGGCCGAAGGTGAGGTTGGGCACGAAGTGCCCGTCCATGACGTCCAGGTGCAGCAGGTCGCAGCCTGCCTCCTCGACCGACTCCACCTCGGCGTCGAGGTGGGTGAAGTCCGCCGCGAGCAGCGACGGCGCGATGCGGACCGGGTGCACCACCTCAGTATGCCGCCGCAGCGCCGCCGCTGCGAACGTCGGCGACCCCGACGCGCGCGCCGTCTGCTCGCACCTCCGCGGCGAAGACGAGCGCGATGCCTCTGGGCGTCTTGCGGAACCTGTGGCCCTTGGCCGCGAGCGCGCGCCGCACGTCGGCGGGCAGCGCCAGCGCCTCCCACTGGATGTGGTCCGGCAGCCACTGGTGGTGGATCCGGGGCGCCTCGACGGCGCGCTCGAGCGGCATGCCGTGGTCGACCAGGTTGAGCAGCACCTGCATGACGCCGGTGATGATCCGGCCGCCGCCGGGCGCGCCGAGCACGTAGCGCAGCGCGCCGTCCTTGCAGACGATCGTCGGGGTCATCGACGACAGCATGCGCTTGCCCGGCTGGATCGCGTTCGCCTTGCCGCCGATCAGGCCGAACTGGTTGGGGACCCCCGGCTTCGCCGAGAAGTCGTCCATCTCGTTGTTCAGGAAGAATCCGCAACCCTCGGCGACGCAGCACGACCCGAACGTCGAGTTGATGGTGGTCGTGCAGGAGACCGCGTTGCCGTCGCGGTCGATGACCGAGAAGTGCGTCGTGTCGTCGCTCTCCTTCTTGCCGGGAGGCACGCCCGGCGCGACCTCGCTGACGCGGTCGAGGTCGATCGTCGCGCCGCGCGCGGCGGCGTAGTCGGCGCTGATCAGCCCCTCGACGGGCACCTCGTAGAAGTCCGGGTCGCCGAGCCAGCGGCCGCGGTCGGCGTAGGCCCGACGCATCACCTCGGTGAGCAGGTGCAGGTAGTCGCTGCTGCCAAAGCCGAGCGCGCGCAGGTCGTAGGCCTGCAGCATCTGCAGCATCTGGAACATCGCGACGCCGCCGGACGACGGCGGCCCCATGCTCAGCACCTCGTAGCCGCGGTACTCGCACCGCAGCGGCGCCCGCTCGACGGGCGCGTAGGCCTTGAGGTCGTCCGCGCATACGAAGCCGCCGTCCCGCTCCATGTGCGCGGTCAGCTTCGCCGCCGTCTCGCCCTCGTAGAACCCGGCGAGCCCGCCGTCGGCGAAGCGCGTCAGCGTCGCCGCGAGGTCGGTCTGCACCAGCACGTCGCCTTGGCCGAGCGGCGCGCCGTCGCGGAAGAAGATCGCCCGCGTCGACGGGAACCGGCCGAGCTTCTCACGCTTGGCGGCGAGCGACGCCGCGAGGTGCCGGTCGACCGCGAAGCCTTCCCGCGCCAGGCGGATCGCCGGCGCCGCGACCTCGGCGAGGTTCTTGGTGCCGAACTTCTGCAGCGCGTGCAGCAGCCCCGCCGGGCTGCCAGGGACGCCCGCCGCGGTCACCCCGAGCTGCACCTTGTCCACGTCGACCGACCCGTCCGCGGCGAGGTACATGTCCCTAGACGCCGACGCCGGCGCGCGCTCGCGGAAGTCGACCGACGCGACCTCGCCGCCGAGCGAGCGGTAGAGCAGGAAGCCGCCGCCGCCGAGGTTGCCGGCCTGGGGATGCGTCACCGCGAGCGTCAGCGCGACGGCGACCGCGGCGTCGACGGCGTTGCCGCCGTCCTGGAGGACCTTGAGGCCCACCTGGGTCGCGTGCGGATCCTGGGAGACGACCACGCCGTGCGCACCCCGCGCCACGAGGTCGTTGGGAGCTCCCCCGGCGCTCGCGAAGAGCGCCAGCGCGGCCAGCACCAGACCACCCCTCTGCATCGACACCCTACGGCCCCTCGTCGCCGAGGCCTTCGCCGAGCTTGACGCCCTGGCCGCGGAGGTAGTCGAGCACCCGCTCGAGCTCCTCGTCGGTGCCTTCCAGCTCGAGCGCGATGAACCCACCTTCGTCCGAGACCGACGCGCCGCGGATGTTCACCACGACGTCAAACGAGCGGTTGATCTGGTAGAGCAGCGGCTCCTTGACGAGGTTCTGGTTGAACTCGAAATGGATGTTCTTCTTGTTCTTCACGTAGCTGGTCGGGTCCCGAGATTAGGGGGCGAGCAGGATAGCGACTGCGCGGCCGCCGCCGGAGCCCAATCTCCTGGCCCCAGGAGATTGACCTTGCGCCCCCCGGAGCCTGGGCTACTTTGCGTCGCCGCAAGGTCGCGTAGCCAAGTGGTTAGGCAACGGATTGCAAATCCGTCTACGGCGGTTCGATTCCGCCCGCGACCTCCACTCTTCTCCTCGCCTGCGCTCCTCAACGACCGCGGCGAGCTGGCTGCGAGCCCCTCGGCGCTGGCGCCCATGTCCGGTGACCCGTGTCCGGTGAGTGGTGCGGGGAGCGGGGCTCGAACCCGCACGACCGTTCCCGGCCCGCGGCTTTTAAGGCCGCTGCGTCTGCCAATTTCGCCACCCCCGCGCGGGCGCCGTTTGCAGCAGAGCAGGTCAGCGGCTGCGGATCTAGCCTTTGGCAGCCGCGAACAGCGTCTCGGCCGCTGCCAGCACATCGCACGCGTCCGGCGGCGGCCCCCCGAAGCGGGCTTGGTCCAGCGCAGCGTGCAGCTCCTTGAGGCGCGCCACGCCCTGCCGCGCGACGCCTCGCTCGACCAGCGAGTCCCACGAGACCGGGCTGGCGAAGGTCTCGCCGCCACCGACGCGCGCGATCAGCGCCTCGAAGGCGCTCGCGCTCGCCGCAGCGTCGCCAGCTTCGAGCCCGGCGCGCAGCGTCGTCATCGCCGCTTCGAGCCGGCTCCTTCGACGACGACCGCGGTCGAAACGAAACAGCGCGAGCCCCGCGACGGCCAAGGCGACGAACAGCCAGCGCAGCGCGCCGACCCCGTCGCTGCGCGCGAGCGCGTCCTGGCGAATCAGCTCCTCGAGGCCTTCGGGCAGGGCTACGTCCGCGCGGCGCGGCGTCGTGCGCACCGGCACCGGCCCGCTGACGATCCGCACGAACTCGTCCGATTCCGGCGCGTAGGCGACGAACGAGAGCCCCTCGACGGCGTCGAGGCCGGCGCGCAAGGGGACGAGCTCGATGGAGAACTGCCGCCCGCCTTCGGCAGGCCGCTCGAGGACCGCCTGCACGTGGAATCCGTCGAGCGATGCCACCGAAGGCGCCCGCACCTGCGCGAGGTTGGTGTCTTCCCCGCCGGCGACGGACATCGTGACCTCGAACGACTGACCGACCGGCACCGATTCCCCGCCGCCGAGCCACGCGACGTCGAACTCTCCCACGGCGCCGGTGAAGTCGGCGGGCGCGTCCCCTCGGAGTCGGCGGACCTCGAGCGAGCGGGACGCGCTCGACGCCGCCGCCTCCTGGCGATCGACAGGCTCACGCCCTCGCAGCAGATGATCCCGGAACTCGGTCGCGTAGGCGTAGCGCGCCGTCACAGCCGCGAGCTCGATCGCTCCGGCCCGCATCGGCAGCAGGCGCCCGCGGAACCGGGCGCGCGCGAACGCGCGGCCGCCGCGGTCGACGTCCGCCAGCCGGGACGCAGGGACCACGCGACCGCCGACGGCGACCGTGAGGGTCACAGCGTCGCCGCGCGGGCTCGCGACCTCGGCGACGTAGGCGTCCGAGGCGCGGAGCCACGGCACGTCGAGGTAGACGGGCACGTCCGTCGGCTGCCGGGACATCGGCACGGCGAAGCGCTCGAACCACGCGCGGTCCCATGAGACGACGACCTCGAAGAACACCGGCTCCTGGACCGCCGCGCGCGCAGGCCCCAGCAGCTCCACGTAGCACCTCGCCGGCTCCTGCCCCGGAAGCGCCGCCGCGGCGAGGGCCAGCACCGGCAAAGACCAGCCGCTGAGCCTCACCAGTCCCTCCGGCCCGGCGTCCGGTCCTGCGCGGAGCGCCGCTGCCGGCCGCGGACCTTGTCGCGCTGCTGCGCGAGCACCCGCCGCTGCAGCTGCGCCAGCTCCTCGGCCGAGAGCTCGGCCTGGGCGATCTCTGGCACGACGACCTCGGGCGGCGCGTCGGGCTTGGAGACCTCGAGCTGCGGCTCGGGCGCCTCTTCTTGCTTCGCTTCCTTCGGGGCCGCCGCCTCACGCTCGGCCTCGACCTCACGGCGACGAAGCAGCGTCCGCTCCAGATCGCGCACGGCTGCGCCCCATTCCGGGCGGAGCCGGACCGCTTCTCGGAACTGCAGCTCGCTGCGCTGCAGCGCGCGGCTGGCCATCACCCATGCCATCGGCTCGGCGTCGGGCAGCTTGGCCGCGACGACCGCGCGTTCGCCGTGCTGCCGCGCGGCCAGCGCCAGCACGAACGCCGCGTCGGCGGCCCATCGCTCGTCGTCGACGAGCGGCGCGACGAACTCTTCGGCGTCGCGACTGCGGAGCAGCTGCAGCGCGCTCAGCGCCGCGTTGAGTCGGACCTCCGCCGCCGGGCCGCGCTCCGAGCGCCCCAGCAGCGCCGAGAACACCTCGAGCGCTCGCTCGTGCTCTCCGCTCCGATAGGCCGCGAGGCCGTCCGTGAAGCGCGCGCTGTCGACAGCGACGTCGCCGCCCTGCGCCGCCGACAAGAGCGCCGCGACCGCCAGGATCGCTCCGCGCTTCATCGACGTCGCTCCGCAAGGCACAGCCGCAGCATCCACAGCAGCAGCCCGCCGAGCAAGGGCCACCCGAAGCGCTGCACGACGTCGGCGTCCCCGGCCGCGAGTCGCCGCCTCGCGGCCGCC
>CAZTQF010000062.1:0-6081 GCA_964615255.1 uncultured candidatus Brocadiaceae bacterium
CGGCGAGCAGCAGCGCAGGCCGCGTCACGAGCGCGCGCGCGATCGCGACGCGCTGGCGCTGGCCGCCGGAGAGCTCGTTGGGCCGGTGGTCCATGCGCCCCTCGAGGTCGACCGCGCGCAGCGCCTCGGCGGCGCGCTCGCGTCGGTCCTTCGGCGCGACGCCGCCGTAGATCAGGGGCAGCTCCACGTTGCGCAGCGACGTCGCGCGCGCCAGCAAGTTGAACGACTGGAAGACGAACCCGATCTCCTTGTTGCGGATGTGGGCGAGCTGGTGCTCCTCGAGCTGTGCGACGGCGGTGCCGTTTAGCCAGTAGTCGCCGGCCGTCGGCGTGTCGAGGCAGCCGATCAGGTTCATCAGCGTCGACTTGCCCGAGCCGGACGGCCCCATGATCGCGACGTATTCTCCGCGCTCGATGGTCAGGTCCACGCCGCGCAGCGCGTGCACGGTCGTGGCGCCCATCTGGAAGGAGCGGGTCAGCCCCTCGGTCCGGATCACGGCGTCGCTCATGGCGATCAGGGCTGGCGGACCGACGAGGACGCGCGCTGCCGCTTCTGGTCGATGACCGTCCGGTCCCACTCGCTGAGCTTGCGGAGCTTCTGGTACGGGCCGACGACGACCTCTTCTCCCGCCTCGAGCCCGCTCAGCACCTCGATGTCCATGCCGCCGGTGATGCCCGTGCGGACCGGCCGGAAGCGGGCGCGACCGTCGACGAGCAGGAACACGCCCTCGATCTCCTCCAGGTCCTTGCGCGTCAGCACCGCGTCGGCCGCGACGTCCTCCCCGTCGACGGGCATCGGCGGCACCACGAGCTCGCCGTCGGGGCCGCGCTCGCGCTCGCGCACGGTCAGCGCCTGCAGCGGCACCACCAGGCAGTCGGTCCGCGTCGCGGTCTCGATCTCCGCCGTCGCGGTGAAGCCGGGCCGTAACGACGGCGGCGGCGCGTCGATCCGGACCACGACCTTGAACTCCTTGCCCTCCTGGTTGTCGGTGGACTGGATCGGGCTCTGTCCGATCTCCGTGACGACGCCCGACATCGCCAGGTCACGGATCGCGTCGACCTCGACCTCGGCCTTGGCGCCGAGTTGGACGGAGACGATGTCCGCCTCGTCCACCTCGATCTCGGCTTCGATGACCGACATGTCGGCAATCGTCATCAGCGTGGCGACCGGGTTCGACTGGATGCCGGGCACCGCCCGCTCCCCCTTCTCGACGTTGCAGGCCGTGATCAGCCCGGAGAGCGGCGCCTTGATCACCGTCTTGCTGGCGAGGTCCACGGCGCGGGCCACGGCCGCCTGCTGCGCCTCTCGGCGACGGTGCGAGGCGTCGCGCACGGCCTTGGCCGCGTCGACGCGCGTGACCGCGGCGCGCACGTTGGCCTCGGCCTGCTTGATGCGCGCCTCGGCGAATTCCAGCCGCTGCTCCGCGAGCCGGGCCTCGGCCTTGCTGATCTCGTACTCCTCGCGACCGATCAGCCCCGCGTCGAACATCTGCTGCTTGCGTCGGAAGGACGACACCGCGCGCTCTTCCGAGGTCTGCGACTGCCCGGCCTCGACCTTGGCGTTGGCGAGCGCCGTCTCCTCGGCGGCGAGGTTCGCCTCCGCGGTCGCGACCCCCACCTCCGAGCTGCGCGCGTCAGCCTCGGCGGCGCCGAGCTGCGCGCGCGAGGCGTCGACGTCGGCCTGCAGCTGCAGCGCGTCGAGCCGGAGCAGCGTCTGCCCCTCCTGCACCTCGTCGCCCTCCTCGACGAGCAGCTCGACGATGACGCCGGCGACCTCGGCTTGGATGTCCACGAACTCCTTGGCGCGGATCTCTCCGGTGGCCGCGACCAGCGAACGCAGCAGGGGCACGCGGTCGGCCTTGGCCACGACCACCTCGGTCGGGGGAGGTGGCTGCGTCGACCGCCAGACGGCGGCGCCGACGCCGGCGAGGACCAGGGTCAGGACAAGGAGCGAGGAGCGCTTCATGCGGCGGAGAGAGGGTGCCGGTCCAGGGCGGCCCCTGCAAGCACGGAGCGCGCGGACGGGCGGCGATCCGGACCGACCGGTGCCACCGCCACCTCGAGGCAGCAGACGTTCCGCAGCGAGACGCTGCAGAGGCGCCCTCTAGCGCGCTCCGCGCGGGCGCCGATGAAGGAGGCAGAGGGAGGAGCACCGACTGCCGATGGCGGCCTGGCGAGAGCTGCACTACATGCCGAACGCAGAGCTGCGCACCGCACAAGGCGCGCTGCTGCAGCGGCACGTACGTCGCTTCCTCTACCCGTTCAGCCGGCACTATCGGGAGGTGTTCCGGCAGGCAGGCGTCGCGCCCGAGCAGCTGCGCAGCGTCGACGACCTGCGGCGGCTGCCGCTGACCAGCAAGCAGGACCTGCTGCCGACCGAGGCCGAGCCGCAGCGGTTCCGCCAGTTCCTGCTGCAGCCCGAACCGGCGACGCTCCGGCGCGCCTGGCCGCTGTCGCAGCGCCTGCCGCTGCTGCTGCGCAGGTGGGTCCGCGGCCGCGCCGCGGCCGACCGTCGCCTGCGGGACGAGTTCGCCCCGTCCTTCGTGACCTTCACCGCGGGCCGGTCGGCCCCGCAGGTGCCGTTCTTCTACACCCAGCACGACGTGCAGAACCTGCGCGACGCGGGCGCCCGGCTCGTGGACGTCGCTGGCCTCGGCGACGACCTGAGGATCGCGAGCGTCTTGCCCTACGGCCCGCACCTCAGCTTCTGGCAGGTGTTCTTCGCGACGCAGGAGTCCGGCTTGCTGTCGCTCGCCACCGGCGGCGGCCAGGCGATGGGATCGGCAGGCGACCTGCAAGCGATCACGCGCCTGCGCGCGCAGGCGCTGATCGGAATGCCCGGCTACCTGCACCACCTGCTCCGCCGCGCCGTCGCCGAAGGCGCCGACCTCTCCAGCGTCACGGCGGTCGTGCTGGGCCCCGAACGGGTCGCGCCGGGCCAGAAAGAAAAGCTCCGCCTGCTGCTGGACGCCGCGGGCGCGCGCGACGTGGAAGTCGTCGGCACCTACGGGTTCACCGAGGCCCGCATGATGTGGACCGAGTGCCCGGCAGGGCGAGCGACCGACAGCGGCTACCACCTCTACCCCGACCTCGGCATCTTCGAAGTGATCGATCCTAAGACCGGCGAGGTCGTGCCCGAGGGCGACGACGGCGAGCTGGTGTTCACGCCGCTGAACGCGCGCGCGAGCGCCGTGTTCCGCTACCGCACCGGCGACCTCGTGCGCGGCGGCATCCAGTACGATCCGTGCCCCTCGTGCGGCCGGACCGTGCCGCGCATCGCGAGCGACGTGACGCGCGCCGCGCACCTCAAGGAGGTCCGCCTGCAGCGGTTCAAGGACACGCAGGTCAACCTCGAGGACTGCGCCAGGCTCCTCAGCTGCATGCCCGAGGTCGAGGAGTGGCAGATCGAGCTGCGCCGCTCGGGCGAGGTGCCCGCGGCGCTTGACGAGCTGTGGGTACGCGTCGCGCTCCGAGACGGCGTCGCGGCAGACCAGGGGATCGCGCGCGTCCAGCAGCAGTTCCGGCGCGCGCTCGCGTTCGACCCCACGCGCGTCGAGCTCATGGACCTCGAGCCGCTGCTGCAGCAGCTCGGCGTCGAGACCGAGCGGCAAGAGCGGCGGTTCGTCGACGCGCGCTCGTCGAGCTGAACGGCGCGCGGCGCCATGGCGGCGCGCCGCAACGGCAGCGGACCCGGAAGCCTTGCGCGCCGGCGGGCCTCGCTCTCTGATTTCGGCGCACGTCCGCCGGTCCGACCGGCCGATCCTGAACCATGAACTCCCGCAAAGTCGTCGTGGCGCCGCTGCTGCTGGCTGCCGTCCTCACAGCTCAGGAACCTCCCGCGGTCCAGGGGCCGAACGCGCAGCAGCAGCTCGAGCAGCTGCAGCGCGAGAAGGCGCGTCTCCAGAAGGAGATCCAGTTCGCGAGGCAGCGCGTCGACAACGCCGGCAGCCTGCTGAACTCGAAGCTGCGCCGCGGCAAGCCCGGCTTCCGCGCCATCGACGCGGGCAAGCCGCGCGGCATGCTCTCGACCGCCCCCAAGCGGGTCGCGCGGAAAGCCGCGCGCATCGGCACGCCGGAAGAGATGAAGGTCGGCGGTGGGGACGCGATGGTCGTCGTCAATCGCCGGGGCATCGGGCAGAAGATCTTCGATGACCTGAGCTCGTACCTGGTCAGCGTCAGCCCGCAGGCGAACCCGGACCTGATCGCGCAGCGCGTGCTCTACGACCTGATCCGGATCGAAGGCGTCGCCGGCGCCCTCGTCGACAACCAGGGCCGGATGAAGCTGGGCGAGACGCTGCCCAAGCTCGACAGCGGCGAGATGACGGTCGCCGCCGCGGCCGAGAAGTTCGGCACGCTACAGGGGGCCAGCAAGCAGGGAGCCCTCGAGGTCACCCGCAACTCGGTGCACGGCCCGCTGTTCGAGTATGTGGCCTTCACGACCCCGGCCGGCACGCGGGCGCGGCCGTTCCTCAGCCCGCGCGGCTACGTCGTGCTCCAGGCCGACGAGCTGAAGAAGGGCGAGCAGGCAGCGCTCGACAAGGTCGCGTGCACCGTCGCGCTGTTCCCGTTCGTCGACGACGACAAGCAGCTCATGGACACGCTCTATCAGATCACGTCGGGACAGGCCGACGTGCTCGTGCGCGACCTCGACGCCATGATGAAGCTGCCGGCGCTCTACCGACCGCAGTCGATGCAGCAGACCCCCCAGCAGCTGATGCAGGGCCAGCTCCGCACCCTCGAGAGCCAGCTCGCGAAGCTCGAGGCCGAAGGCCAGGGGAGCTCGGAGCGCGCCAAGCAGCTGCGCGCCCAGATCGGCGCCGTGAAGGCCCGCATGCAGTCCGTCCAAGGCGACGGGGCCGACGCCCCTTCGGACGCCAAGCGGATCGACGCGGACGGCGCGCCCGCCGTCAAGCAAGCTCCCAAGATCCTCAAGCCGGGCGGCGGCGAGAACTGATCCCTTGCCTACGATCCGAAAGAGCGGCGGCGTCGTCCCCTTCTACTGGCAGGGCAAGATCGTCGACCCGCGCGACGACGCGTTCGCCGAGGCGCTCGCGCCGCAGCGATTCCGGACCATCGAGAACGCCGCGAGCGAGGAGGTCTCGGTCGGCTGGGTGACGCCCGCCGACCCGACCGGAGACAGCTTCGCGATCGAGGACCTCGACGGCGGCGTGGGCACCTGGCTGCGGTTCCGGATCGACAAGAAGTCGATGCCGATGCGGTGGCTCCAGATCCACCGCGACGCCGCCGAGAAGGCGCGCGGCCGAAGGCTCTCGGCCAAGGAGCGCCGCGAGCTCAAGGACGACCTGATGGACCAATTGCTGCCGCGGGTGCTCCCGACCGTCGCGCTGGTGGACGCGCTGCTGTTCCACGAGCGCAAGACCGTGCTGCTGTTCGCGACCAGCAAGACCGCCAAGGAGGCGTTCGCCAAGCTGTTCTTCGAGAGCTTCAGCCTCCCGCTCGAGCTCGCGGATCCGCTGCAGCGCGGCCTGAGAGCCGACCTGTCGCCAGACCAGCGCCACGCGCTCGAGCGCGCGGAGCCGGTTCGTTGGCCGAACACGACCCAGCGGAGCGGGGCGGCGCGCGACGCCGCGTCGCCGCTGCCTCAAGCCGGAGCCGCCGAGGCCGCGACGAGCGCGGACGCACAGGAGGAGAGCCGATGAGCGCCGACGCGCAAGGCGCCGAGAGCCACGGCTTCCTCGGCGAAGAGTTCCTGACGTGGCTGTGGTTCCGCTGGGAGACCGAGGGCGGCGAGTTCCCGCTGGCCGGCGGCCGGGTCGTGGGCGTCGCGCTGGACGACTTCCTGACGTTCGCGGCGCTGACCGAGGACGAGACCGAGCAGACCCTGCGCCGCGGCCTGCCGACGCGGACTGCCGAAGCCCGCACGGCGCTCCGCCAGGGCCACCGGCTCCGAAAGGCCCGGCTGCTGCTCGCCGAGGGAGACCGCCAGTGGACGGCGACGCTCGACGCCCCCACCATGACCCTGAGCGGCGTCAAGCTGCCCGACGACGCCGAAGAGTGTGACTCCGACGCGGACCGGACCGCCGACCGCCGACCGGTTGAGCGCCGCGAGCTCACTCGTCTC
>CAZTQF010000062.1:6091-9018 GCA_964615255.1 uncultured candidatus Brocadiaceae bacterium
TGGCTGGCGCTGCACGAGATCGTCCAGTCGCTCTACGGGGCGTTCTTGAAGGAGCGCCTGCAGGAGGACTACCGGACCACCGGGGCCGAGTCGCAGGCGGCCTGGATGGCGCGCTGAGCGCGCCGCCGCGCGGCGCCTGACGCCTCCTCAGGGCGCGTCTCGGGAGGGCAGGCGCGCCATGGCGTCGCGGTGGAGGTGCGCGACGAGGCCGGCCGCGTCCCGGAACGACGGCACGCGGCTGCCACCGAACGGTACGATCGGCGGCGGGTCCGCGAGCTCGTCGAAGCCGCGCAGCGAGTCCAGAGGTGCACGGTCGGCCCGCCTCCAGCTCCCGCGCGCTGCGTGCGCCCACTGGCGCCCGTCGCCGCGCGTCGACACCAGCGACCAGGCGAGGTCCCAGGAGGCCTCGCGCAGCGAACGACGGCCGCGCGCGTCGAACGCCCGGACCTCGACGACCAGCAGCGCGTCGGCGCGCAGGGCGCGGCCGACCGCCGGCAGGCCGACGTCCGCAGCGCCGAGCCCGGCCGCGAGCATCACCTCGCGCGCCACGCCCGGCCCGACCACCCGGTAGCCGCGTCCTCCGAGCTGCTCGGCGAGCCCGGTGAACCAGAGCGCGGCGTCGGGCGGCGCCCCGCCCTCGGCGAACGGCCAGATCGCCACCGTCTCCGGCACCGGCCCCTCGATGGGCGTGACCTCGACGGCGCGGCCGACGCGACACGCGCCGGCCAGCGCCACGAGCGCGGCCAGCGCACCCGCAGAGGCGAAGCGACGCGGCGCGCTCAGCGGCCGCCCCCGGCGATGCGCGGCAGCGGCTCGTCGCGCTGCGCGGTCTGCCAAACGAACGTCGCCATGATCACCGACGCCTGCATCAGGTCGTCGGCGACGGCGTGGTCCCAGTTGTCCATGTTCGAGTGGTGCGTGCGCGTGTCGTAGCTGACCTCGTCCTGGATGAACTGGAAGCCCGGCACGCCGACGCCGTGGAACGCGAGGTGGTCGGTGCCGCCGGTGTTGTCGAGCGTCAGCGTCGAGGCCGCGTGCACGTGGAACGGCCGCAGCCAGGGCCGGAACACCGGCGCGACCGCCTCGTTGCCCTGGAGATACACGCCGCGGATGCGGCCGGTGCCGTTGTCGAGGTTGAAGTAGCCGGAGACCTTGGCGGCCTCGGCCGTCGGCGCCTCCCGGCTTCCAAGGTGCTGCCTGACATAGGCCCTCGAGCCCAGCAACCCCTGCTCCTCGCCGCTCCAGAGGCAGGCGCGGATGGTGCGCCGCGGCGCGACGCCACGCTGCGCGCAGTAGGCGGCGATCAGCCGCGCGGCCTCGATCACGACGGCGCTGCCGGCCCCGTTGTCGGTCGCGCCGGTCCCGGACTGCCAGCTGTCGAGGTGGGCGCCGAGCATCGCGAACTCCCCGGCGAGGTCGCCGCCCGCCATGTCCGCGACCACGTTGTAGTCGTCGCGCTCGCCGTCGAAGAACGTCGCCCGGAGCTCGACCGCGACGCGGACCGGGACACCCTTGGCGAGCACGCGGCACATGCGGTTGTAGTGCTCGACCGCGATCGTCAGCTGCGGGATCACGCGCGCCCCTTGGTCGCGCGCGCTGACGCGTTCGGCGCGCGGCGTGTCCGGCGGGTTGACGGCGCTGGCGCCGGTCGTAAAGACCGTGCCGTATGCGCCCTTGCTGCCGCAGTCGACGATCGCGAGCGGGTTCTTCTCCTGCACGATCGCGAGCATCTGCATGCGCTTCTGGAAGCCCATCCGAAAGCTGTTGCGGTCGCGGGCCGATCGCGCGCGCGGCCCGGGCCGCTGCGACTCCTCCCGCTGGGAGTCGGCGAGGCGCAGCAGGCTCTCGGCGTCGTGACGACGGCTGATCCCGTCGAACGGCTCGCGCACGGCGCGCATGTCGGCGAGCAGGACCACCTTGCCTGCGAGGTCGGCCTCGCGGAGCTGGTCGGCCGTCATCGCCGCGACGTGAACGACGTCCGCCTCGACGCGCCCTTCGACGCCGGGCGACCAGGCCTTGGCGTAGGCGATCACGGGCCACGGGTTGTCCCCGACGACGGACATCGAGACGTGGTCGCACCGCCAGCCGCGTCCGAAGGGGCCCCAGGTCTCGAGCCGGGGCGCCATGCCGAACCCGCCGAACTGCTCCGCGGCCCACCGCTGCGCCTTGCGCAGGTTGGGAGATCCCGTCACGCGCGGCCCGTAGACGTCACAGAGCCAGCTGAGGTGCTCCATGACCTGGGAGCGCTTCAGGCCCTCCTCCAAGAAGAACGCGACGGCCTCTTCGTCGACCGCGCCGTCGGCGCCGGGCACCTGGGCGGGGAGAACAGACGCGAGGGCGGACAGCGTGACGGCGGGGATCGATCTGCGCATGGGGACTCCGGTAGGGCCACCCACGTATACGGTCACGTCTTCGTCTCGGCGACGTCGGGGCGCAGAACTCGCGGCAACGTCGCTTCCCTTCGCAGCGCGGCCTCCGCGCCTCCCGAACCGCGTGTCCCTACCGGGCCCGACGGCGCGCCCTTGACCGCGGCGGCCACGCCGCCGAGAGTCTGTCCGCAATGAGCGCGCCCGCGACCAAGCCGAGCCGAGCCGTGCACTGGCTGTGCTGCGCGCTGATGGCGTTGGTCGGGGTGACGCGCCATGTGGTCATCTGCGAGGACGCCGACGGCCGCACGCACCTCGAGCTCTCGCACTCCGAGGGCACCGGGGACCACCACGGAGGCTGCCGGCACGACCACGTCCACGTGGTCTGGGCGCCGGACGGAGACCGCGGCGCACAAGAAGAGTCCCGGGGTGCGGCAGGCCCGTCCACGCACACGCACCTGGACGTCGACGTCGGCCCGACGCCCGCGGACGGCGCCGCCGACGCGGCGTGCGACGCGCCGCTCCTGGCGCACACCCACCGCGGCTCGCCACGATGGAGCG
>CAZTQF010000063.1:0-8997 GCA_964615255.1 uncultured candidatus Brocadiaceae bacterium
GGCGGACTCCAGCCTGTCGCGCGATTTCGAGGGCGCGGGTCTGGGCCTCGCGCTGGTCCGCGCGACGGTCGAAGCGCACGGCGGCGCCGTGCGCGCGGTCAGTCGCGAGGGAGCCGGTTCGACCTTCACCGTCACGCTGCCGGCGCGGGCCGTCGAGCTATTGCCGTCGTCGCCGCCGCGTTGATCAGCCCTGGGCGACGGCTCTTTGCATGAGCTCCCACAGCGCCGCGACGTGCGGTCGCTCGGTGGCGAGCGCGCCGATCGAGACCCGGACCATCCATCTGCCGTCTAGCTGCGCAGGCGTCATCCACGCGCGGCGGCTCTCGTGCACCCGCGCCAGCCACGCGAGCGTGTGCGCGTCGAGGTCTTCGTCCGCCGCTCCTTCGGGCTCGTGCCGCACGCACACGGTCTGCAGCGCGACCGGCGCGAGGAGCCGCCAGCCAGGGGCGGCGTCGATCTGCGCGGCGAGCCACTGCGCGTTCTCCAGGTCGCGCCGCAGCCGGCGCTGCAGCCGCGCGGTGCCGTGGGTGCGGATCAGGCTCCACAGCTTCAGCGCGCGGAAGCGTCGGCCCAGCGCAATCCCCCAGTCGCGATACGTCTTGACCTGCTCGTCGAACGACGTGCGCAGGTAGCTCGGGTCGGTGCGCATGACGCGGACCAGGTGCTCGTCGTCGCGCACGAAGAACACCGAACAGTCGAACGAGACGCCGAGCCACTTGTGCGGGTTGACCACGATCGAGTCGGCGGCTTCGACGCCCTGCCAGAGCGCGCGGCACTCGGGGAGGATCATCGCGCTGCCGGCCATGGCGGCGTCGACGTGCAGCCACGCGCCGTGGCGCGCGGCGATCGTCGCGAGGTCCTCGATCGGGTCGAAGGCAGTGGTCGTGGTGGTCCCCGACGTCGCGGCGATCGCGCACGGCCGAAGCCCGGCGGCGACGTCCTGCTCCATGAGCGCGGCCAGCGCGTCGGGCCGCATGGCGCGTCGCTCGTCGACGTCGACGGCGCGGACGTGCTCGGCGCCGAAGCCCGCGAGCATCGCGGCCTTTTGGATGGAGCTGTGCGCGTCGCGGCTGGTGTAGACGGTCAGCGGCGGGCCGCCGTGCTGCATCCCGTCGCGCGCAGCGCCGTGCTGCGTGCTGCGTTCGCGCGCCGTGACGAGCGCGATCATCGAGCAGGTGGAGGCCGTGTCCTGGATCACGCCCTGCCAGCGGTCCGAGAGGCCGCTCATCTGTCGCAGCCAGTCGCACGCGCGGTCTTCGAGCTCGGTGAGCGCCGGCGCGGACTCCCACGTCAGCCCGAGCACCCCGAGGCCGGTGCTGAGCAGGTCGCCGAGGACTGCCGAGAGGTCCCCGTTCGACGGGAAGTAGGCGAAGAAGTCGGGGTGCTGCCAGTGCACGAGGTGCTCGGCAGCGATGGCGTCGACGTCTCGGAGCACCGCGTCGAAGCCCTCGGGTTCGCGCGGCGGAGACTTCGGCAACCGACGCAGCAGCGCGCCCGGTTCGGCGTCGCACGCGACGGGTCGCGCGGCGACGCCCGCGCGGTAGTCGGCGATCCAGTCGACGACCTCGTGTGCGACCCGCCGGAAGTCCTCGGGCGTCATCGAGAGCGCATTTTTTTTGTCGTCCGCTTCCATGATCTGCGTGCAGTGCGCGCGCCCGGCGACAGAAGCTACGCCGACAATGGGACGGGCGCTTCGGAAACGTCGACGTCGACGCGCTCGCACCAGCTTGCCGTCTGCCGCGCCGTTCTGCTCGCGTCTGCGGTCGTTTCGCGGGTCGGTACCAGGGTGACGCATTGTCCGCCCTTTGTATGGTCGGACGTCCACACATGAGCGAACCGCAGCAGCACCCTTCTCTCCCAACGTCTGACCAGATCGCCGCGATGATCAGCATGTTGGGCGACGACCACGCCCGACTCTGGCAGTCGGCTCGCAAGCGACTCCTCGCCTGGGGCGAGCCCGCGGTCGAGCACCTGCGCGCCGGCGCGGAGGTCGCGCACGTGCCGACCCGCGCGCGCTGCCGGTCCCTGCTGCGGACGATGGAGCTGCAGCAGGTCCTGCGGCAGCTCGACGCGATCCGTCCCGACCTCGAGACCGGCTCGTCGACGACCGGTCTGTTGAACGGCGCGGTGCTGGTGGCCCGGCTCGTGCGCACGTTCGTGCCGTCCGCCGCGTCACAGACCGGGCGCTTGCGGAGCGCCGCGGCGGGGCTGCGCAAGGCCGCGGAAGGCCGCAGCTTGCCGGTCCAGGCGCGGCTGCTCGCCGAGCGCATGGTGGACGAACTCGGCCTCGGAGGCTGCGGCATCGACCTGCTCGAGCGCCTGCAGCGAGAGGTCGCAGGCGGCGCCTCGGGCCAGAGCGTTGCCGGCCGGCGACTCACGGACCGGCTCCTCCTTGACCGGGTGCTGCAGCTCCAAGAGGGCGCGCCGATCTCGCTCTCAATGCTCTACCTCCTCGTCGCGCGGTGGGCCGGGATGGCGGCGTCGGGCGTCGCGATGCCGGATCACTTCCTGGTCCGCGTTCACGGGCCGCGACCGCTGCTGCTCGATCCGTTCAACGGCGGGCGCGTCGTGACCAAGTCCGACTGCATGCGCCAGCTGCGACGCAGTGGCTACAAGCGTCCGAGCGACCACCTCGGCGACGTCAGCGATCGCGAGCTGCTGCGGCGCTACGTCGACAGCGTCCGGAGCGCGTGTCGGGACGTGGGCGCCGAGTCCGGCGCCGCGCTCGACGTGGCCCTCGAACAGCTCTCGCTCTGAGGGCGGCCTACGGCTAGCCCCGGAAGCGGGGTGAATACGGCAGCAGGTCGGTCACAGCGTCGTAGACCGGCACAAAGACGTGGGGCAGCAGATTCCACGCGACCACCATGCTGATCACGCTGGCGAGCGGCAGCCGGGCGTAGGTGTCGTAGACGCGCTGCATCGGGCGGCTGAGGCCGCCGACGACCCCGGCGCCGTCGAACGGCGGCAGCGGCAGCAGGTTGAACAGCGCGAGCACGAGGTTGAGCTGCAGGGCGAGGTGCGCGACGTCGAATGTGGTGCCCTGCCAGGGCTGCGACGGGTCGGGGCGCGCGACCCACGCCATGACTGCGAAGCCGGCCGCGGCGATCGCGAGGTTTGCGAGCGGTCCTGCGAGCGCGGTGACCGCGGCCCGGCGCGGATGCCGCGCCGCCCAGAGCGCGTCGATCGGCGCGCTCGCGCCGCCGAAGCAGTAGCGGCCCTGGCTCAGGTAGAGCACGGCGAGCGGGATCACCAGCATGCCGATCGGCTCGCGCCGGACGTGGGGTGCGGGGTTGAGCGTGACCAGCCCCTGCCGCCAGGCGGTCAGGTCGCCGCCGAGCTTGGCCGCCAGCGCGTGGGCGGCTTCGTGCGCGGTCAGGCTGAAGATCAGCAGCACGAACAGCGTCGCGACGTGGCCCCAGTCCATCAGTCCTGCTCCTCGGGCTCCTCGGACGCAGCCATCGAGTCCTGGAGGTCCTCGGTCACCTGCTTCACCTTGGTCTCGGTCGCCGCGAGCCGCTTGCGGCAGAGCGCGAGCAGCGTCGCGGCGCGCTCGACCTTGTCGCTCAGCGCGTCGAGGTCGATCTCGCCGGACTCGATCTCGTCGAGGATCGTCTCGAGCTCGGCGCTCAGGTCGGAATAGCTGGGATCGTCGGCTTTCTTCTTGGCGCTCATGTCGGGTCGATCTCGACCGCGTCGACGGAGGCCGTCGCGGTGCCGTCTCGGAACTGTATCCGCAGCTGCTCGTCGGTCGCCAGCCGCGCGGCGGACGGCGCGATCTGCCCCTCGGCGCCGCGCACGATGGCGAAGCCGCGCTGCAGGACCCGCCGCGGGTCGAGCAGGCGACGCCGGGTCTCGGCCTCCTTGAGCGCGTTCGCGGCCTGCTCGCAGCGGCGGCGTCCCGCGTGCACGAGCCGGGTCGTCTGGTCGCGCAATTCGCTGCGCTCGCCGGACAGCCGCAGCGCGGTCGACGCGCCGAGGTCCCGCGCGGCGTCCCGCAGCCGGCGCTGTGCGTCCGCGACGCGCGCGATGCAGGCGCGCGTGATCCTCGCCGCGAGCCCTTGCAGGCGGGTCTCCTCCGCGCCGAGCCGGTCCTCGACAAGGTCCACGAGCCGGCCGCTGCGTTCTACGACGTCCTCTCGCGCCGCCTCGACGCCGCGCACGAGGTGCTCGGCCACGGCCGTTGGCGTCTTCTCGGACTGTGCGATCAGGTCGAGCACCGACTGGTCGCGCTGGTGGCCGATGCCGACCAGGACTTTGACCGGGTGTTGCGCGACGGCGAGCGCCACCTCGCGGTCGTCGAACCACGCGAGGTCGGTCCGCGAGCCGCCGCCTCTGAGCACGCACACGACGTCGAACCGCTCGGCGCGCGCGGCGAACCACCGGAGCCCCGCGAGCATCGTCGGGCGCAGGTCCTGGCCCTGCACCTTGACCGGGAAGATCGTGACCTCGAAGCCGCACGAAGACTCCTCGAGGTGTCGCCTGAAGTCGTTCCAGCCGTCGGCGTCGGGGCTCGTGAGCACGCCGATCCTCGTCGCCGGGAACGGCGCGCCGAGCGTCCGGTTGCGCTCGGCGAGGCCGCGCTCCGCCAACTCACGCAGGATCTGCTCCTTGGTCAGCGCCAGCTTGCCGAGCGTGAAGCTCGGGTCGATGTCCTGCACGATCAGCTGGAACCGGCCGGACGCCTGGTAGAAGTCGGCGCGCACCAGCGCCCGGATCTCCAGGCCGTCCCGGAGCGTCAGCGGCGGCTCGCCGGCCGCGAGCGCGGGCAGCAGCTGCCGCGCCGTGCGCTCGAACATCGCGACCTGCACGACCGCCTTGGGGCGCTGCGCGCGCGGCATCTTCTCGAGCAGCTGGAAGAACCGGTGCGCCCGACCCGCGGACTTGTCGAAGTCGGCGACCTCGCCCACGACCCAGAACGCCGCGGGGAACGCCTCGCCGACGCAGCGCTTCACCCGCTCGTTCAGCGCGGAGACCGTCATCGCGCCGTCTCTGCCCGCCGCGGGCGGTCGCGCTGCGTCCTCGGTCTCGACCTCGGCTTCTTCCGCTGGCAAGAGCAGGCCCTGCTGGAGGCCGTCGGGCGCCGCAGCTGCGGGCGACGCCAGCGTCCCGGCGAGGAGCGCGCTCACCTCCGGCGCGAACTCGAACAGGTGGCGCGCGCACGCGTCGTAGACGGCCTGGGCGTGCTCGACGGGGACGCGCCAGACCTTCTGCCGCGGCTCCCAGCGCCTGCCGGGCAGCTCCTTCACCATCGCGACGAGGTCCTCGCGGTAGGGGAAGCGGATCTGCAGGTGCCGCTGGTCACTGTCCAGCTCGACGTGGCCGGTCATGGTGCACCCGCTGGGTCGGTCAGCACGGCGACCGCCTCGCGCGCCGCGTCGGCGGCCTCGGCGACCGTCACCGGGCGTCCGGCTGCCGTGCTCAGATCCGTCATGATCTCGGGCGAGAGCCCGCACGGTCGGACCGCGTGCCAAGGGCTCCCCGTGACCGCGACGTTGACGCCGATGCCGTGCAGGTTGGTCCAGCGCTTCACGGCGACGCCGATCGACGCGAACTTGCGCCCGGCGACGAAGACGCCGGTGCCGTCGACCGACGGCTCGGCGTCGAGGCCGAAGGCGGCGGCGACTGCCACCCCGAAGCGCTCGATGCGGCGCAGCCAGTCGCGCACGTCGCGCCGCGGCAGGCGCAGGATCGGGTAGATCGTCAGCTGGCCCGGCCCGTGCCACGTCACCTTGCCGCCGCGCTCGATCGGCACGACGCTGTCCGTGAGCTCTGCAGGCGGCGTCGCCCGGCCCGCCGTGTAGACCGAGCGGTGCTCGACCATCCACACGGCGCCCGTCGCCTCGCCGGCCGCGACCTGTGCGTGGCGCGCGCGCATCGCTCCCAGGACCGGCGCGTAGTCGCGTTGACCGAGATTCTCGACTTCGACGGACAAGTCGGCAGACTAGGGGATGTGTCCACGGTTTTGGCCGCGTCGTGTCTCTTCGTGCTGCAGCACCTGCACGCTTCGCCGGCGCCGGCGCGGGTCGGGGACGAGGTGATCGTCACCGCAGAGGACGGGGCAGCAGCTGCCGTGGCCGCGACCGTCGAGGTCCTGCTGCCCGATGGGACGCGGCGCGTCCTCGGCGCGACCGACGGCGACGGAGTGGTGCGCTATACGCCGACAGCGCCTGGGCTGCACGCGTTCGCCGCGGAGCTGGACGGGGTCCGCTGCGTGGCGCCGGTCACGGTCGCTGCGCACCGGCGGCGGTGGCTGCTCGCGCTGGCCTCGGTGCCGCTCGGCCTCGCGCTGCTCTACGCGCAGCGGCGGCGCCGCGCCGCGTGAGCGCCGCCATATGGCCGCTGTGCTCAGCAGGCGGCCTGCGGCGGCGAACTGCGTCGGATCAGGCCAGGACGCGGTCGACGTGACCCTTGACCGTGTTGAGGTCGACGTTGCCCATGAAGCGGTCCACCTCCTTGCCGTCCCGGAAGAAGATGCAAGTCGGCACGCTCATGATGCCGAAGCTGGCGGCCGTATCCTGGGCCTGGTCGATGTCGACTTTGTAGACCGAGATCTTGCCCGTGTAGTCTTCGGCGACCTTGTCGATCGTCGGCGCCAGCGCCTTGCAGGGCGCGCACCACGTCGCCGAGAAGTCGACGAGGATCGGGGTCGTTGCGGATTCCAGGGTGCTCTTGAAGTCGGCGTCGTTGAGTTCGGTGACCATGTCGGATGCTGGGGGAAGGGCGAGACGTCGCCCGTGAGGGCGCGAGACTGTCCGGCATCGAGGCCCGCTTGGCAAGGGCGCCGTCAGCGGGCCCTGAGCTCACTCGGCGTTGAGGACGCTGACGCGCTGGGCCAGCTTGCCGGCGATCCCCGCAAGCGCCTGCGCGCTCGCCGATTCGGGCGCCGAGCGGACGATCGGGGCGCCGCCGTCGCCGCCCTCACGGACCGCGACCTCGATCGGGATCTGGCCGAGCAGCGGGACGCCGAACAGCTCTTCGACGCGCCTGCCGCCGCCCTCCCCGAAGATGTGGTAGCGCTCCTGGCTGCCGGGGGGCTGGAACCAGGCCATGTTCTCGACCACGCCCAGAATCGGCACGTTGACGGTCTGGAACATGCGGATCGCCTTCTTGACGTCGAGCACCGAGACGTCCTGCGGCGTCGTCACGATCACCGCGCCCATCAGGTGCGCTTGCTGGCTCAGCGAGAGCTGCGCATCGCCGGTGCCGGGCGGGAGGTCGACGACGAGGTAGTCGAGGTCCTTCCACGAGACCTCGAAGAGGAACTGCCGGACGGCGGAGTGGAGCATGGGCCCCCGCCAGATCACGGCCTGGTCCTCGGCGACCAGGAGCCCCATGGAGATCATCTGCAGGCCGTGGGCCTCGAACGGCAGGATCCGCTTCACGGTCTGCCCGTCGACGGTCTCCTGCACGACCTGGGGCTCGACGCCCTTGACCCCCAGCATCAGCGGGACGTTCGGGCCGTAGACGTCGGCGTCGAGGATCCCGACCCGCGCGCCGCTCTGCGCGAGCGCGCAAGCAAGGTTGACGGCGACGGTCGACTTGCCGACGCCGCCCTTGCCCGACGACACCGCGATGACGTTCTTGACGCCAGGGATCGTGCCCTTGTCGCCGAGCACGGGCCGGCTCGCGGTGACCTGCGCGGTCATCTCGACCTCGACGCTGCCGACGCCAGGCAGCGCCTTCACCGCGGCCTCGGCCTGGGCCTTCATCAGGTCTTTGACCGGGCAGGCGGGCGTGGTCAGCTCGACCTGGAACGCGACGCTCTCGCCGCAGATACGTAAGTTCTTGATGAAACCAAGGCTTACGATGTCCTTGTGGAGGTCGGGGTCCTGCACGGCGCGGAGCGCGTCGAGGACCTGCTGTTCGGTGGGGGTCGCTTCGGCTGACATGTCGAGGGGTAGATAGCTACGGATTGGGGCCGTATCAAGCCTGCGCGGCGGGCGTCGTGGGCGTCGCCAGCGGCGCAGCCGGGAAGATGTGGCGTTGGACCGCGTCGAAAGCCGATATGTGAGCGGTAGCATCCGCTGCACCGACCTCGGGACCGCGCCAGCATGACCTCTCGCCTCACCAAGCTCTCGTTGATTCTCACGTTCCTGGCCAGCCTGACGCCGACCATCGCGGCGCAGGAAGGTCAGGGAGACCTCTCGAAGAAGCTGCAGGCCAGCCGTCGCAAGCTGGCGCAGAAGCGGGAGCGGAGCGACACCGAGATCATCGAGTCGGGGGAGATGGCCCCCGAGGAGCTGCGCAACATGCGCAAGCTGCGCGGCTCGCGCGGCCAGTGTCGCTTCGTCGCGTCGGTCCGGCCGCCCCAGCTGCTGCCCGGGCAGACCGGCACCCTGTTGATCACCGCGATCCTGCAGGGCCAGTCGGTGCTGGCAGCGCCGGCCCAGGTCGTGATGACGCCGCGCCCAAACGGCAACAGCGTGCAGTACGGCGACCTGATGGCCCGGCCTGCGCGCGTCGGCACGATCCACGAGGCCTTCCGCGGCAGGCCGGTCTACGAGAACACGGCCGTGTTCGAGGTGCCGGTGACGCTCGCGCCGAACGCCAAGCTGGGCGACAAGGCGCCGCTCGCCCTGGAGCTGGAGTTCGACATCCACGACGGCAAGACCGGGCAGGTGACCGGGCGCTACATCGAGCAGGTCAAGGCGCAGGTCGAGGTCGCGCCGCACGTCGATCCGCCGGTCGAAGGCCGGCAGGCGCGCGACGAAGAGCCTCCGGTGGCGCCCGAGCCGGTCGCGCCGCTCGGAGGCGGCGACGAAGCTTCTGCCGCGGCGGTCGGCAGCGGGCAGAGCGCGCTCAGCGGGGTCGCCGCGGACGCGGTCGCCGAGGAGGCGCCAGCGGCGCCGCCGGCGGGTGCAGGGGCAGAGGACGCCCTGCCGCCGATCCCGGTCGCGGAAGGAGGCTCGTCGTGGCTGCTGCCGGTCGGCGGAGGGGTCGCTTTGGTGGCCCTGCTGCTGCTGCTCGCGCGCAAGAAGTGAGGTAGCGCTCCGTCGC
>CAZTQF010000064.1:0-8987 GCA_964615255.1 uncultured candidatus Brocadiaceae bacterium
CGCGCCGCTGCTGCCGGGCACGGGCGCCGCCTGCCTGCTGCAGGTCGCGGTCGACGCGCTGCTCGCAGCACCCGTCGTCGGCGGCGTGGCCTCGGTGTCGGTGCCGGTCCCCAATGACCCGACGCTCGTCGGCGCGATCGTCTACGCGCAGGGCGCGCAGCTCGAGCTCGGCGGCGCGAGCGTCACCGCCAAGGCCGCAGCGCTGCTCGGCGAGTACTGAGACCGGCCCGCGCGACGCGCGGCCGCCCCGACTCAGAAGCCCGCAGCCTTCAACTCGTTTTGGTAGCGGGTCGCGTCGAAGAAGCCGTACTCCTCGGCGACCTTGTCGCCGTCCCACTTGTAGGACAGGTGCAGCAAGTACTTGGATCTGGCGTCCGTGACGCTGTTGCGCGCCGTCCACTCGCACCACACGGCGGTCCAGACGTTGCCGTCGGGGTAGCGGCCCGTCGTGATCTGGCGGTCGACCAGCACGATGTCCTTGAACAGGCGCTGCTGCGTCATGATGCCCTGGCGCCACTGCGTCGCGCCAAACTCGGTGCCAGCCTCGCGGGTCCCCCAGAGGAACTTCACGTTCGGCGCGTGCAGGCCGGCGAAGACCTCGAGGTCGCCCGCAGCGTAGGCGTCGAGCGCGTCCGCTATCGCCAGCGACTTGGCGTCGTCCGTCGTGCACATCACGACCCCGGCGTCGGTGGCGCGATGGGCACCTACCCCGCCGCAGGAGCCAAGGAAGAGCGCGCAGAGAGTCAGGAGCAAGAGCTGGGTCCTCATGCGTGACAGCCTCGCAGCGGGCCCGAGGCGCCGCAAGCGCGCCCTCGCTTGATCCGTGGATTGGCCGCAACTTCATCCGCGGCGACAGCCGAGCGACCCCTCCCGCGCTGCGGTCTGCCCGTCTCGCCTCCCCCACCGGGCCGTCGGCGCGCGCCTTTGGCTTCTGCGAAGCAGGCCTTCGGCGTAGCCTTGGCTCGCTCGCCACGCGAGTCCCACACCGCCATGAAGACCCTCCTGATCCTCCTCTCCACCCTGGTCCTCGGGGCCGGCCAAGGCCCCGGCAAGAAGCTCTACCTCCGCAAGCAGGGCGGCCAGGCGATCGCCGGCACGCTGCTGTCGCTCGACGGCGACGTCGTCAAGCTCCGCGTGCAGCTGCTGGGCGGCACGGCCGTCTCGACCCACCACCTGTCGGACTTCGAGCCGGCGTCGGCGTGGCGCATCGGCGTCGCGGCGGACCCGCCCAAGGACTTCGCCGGGCACCTCCGGGCGGCCAAGGCCGCGGCCGCGGCGAGCCTGCTGGACCAGGCAGGCCGGGAGGCCGAGGCCGCGCTCCAGGCGGTCGCCGGCGCCGACGACTACGCGCAGCGCGAGGCCGAGGTGCACGCCTGGGCCGCGGACGCGCTCGAGGCGGGGATCGACCGGGCGCTCGCCGAACACAACCTCGACGGCGCGCAGCGCTGCCTGATGCTGCTGACGGCTCGGCTGTCCGACCAGCGCACGGAGGACCAGCTGCACGCGATCGCCGTCAGGGTCGAGGCGGCGACCGAGGCCGCCAAGGCGGCGCGCCACGACGCGCACCACAGCCGCGCCGACGAGCGCCAGCGGGCCGCGGTCGACCGACACCTCAAGCCGATCCAGAAGGAGATCGCCAAGGCCGACAAGTACCTCGGCGAGGCCATCCGCAAGTCGCGCTCGACGTCGGCGGCCGCCAAGCTCTGCGACCGCGCGGTCAAGGAGTACACCAAGGCCTGGAAGGCGACCGCCAAGCTCACCGCCTCCTACCCGGACGACGATCACCTCGCCATGGTCGCCGCCGAGATGAACCACCACATCCACGACAGCGCCATCCGCGCGGCGCTGCACGCGGCCAACGTGCTGACCAACCAGAGCGACTACAAGGGCGCGATGGACTGGGCCCAGCGCATCCTGGCGTTCGAGCCCAAGAACGCGGACGCCAAGGAGCTCGTCAAGACGATCCAGCTGGCCGAAGCGACGGCGAGCGGCAACTGGCGCTGGGGCTGGCGCGTCGCTGGCCCGCCGAACCCGGCCCGCCAGCGCTGAGCGTCGACCGGCGCGGCCTACTCGCCGCCCTTCTTGATCCGCTCGCGCAGCAGCGCCAGCGCCTTGTGGAGGGTCGGCTCGCCAGTCTGCAGGTCTCGGCTGGTGCACGGCACGAACACGTCGGGCGCGATCCCTTCGCCCTCAAAGCAGCTGCCGTCTGGGCGCAGCGCCTGCCAGCTGGGGAGCTGGATCGAGACGCCGTTGCCGAGCGCGTGCGCGACTGGGTTGCCGCTGCTGCCGCGGGTCTTCTGGCCGACGACCTGCACGCCTTGGGCCTGCTTCATCATCAGCACGAAGGACTCGTTGCTGCTCATGACCCGCGGCCCGCTCAGCACCACGGTCGGCAGCGTGAAGCGCTCGTCGCTCCCGGTCACGGTCCGCGCGATCGGCGCTCCGGGCCCGCCCTCGCCGAACATACGGTGCTTGGCGTAGACCTTCTCGCCCTCGACGAACCAGCTCGCCACGCGCCGGGCGATGCGCTCGTCGCCGCCGGTGTTGGGCCGCACGTCGATGATGAGCGCCTTGTGCGCCATCATCTCCGCGACCGCGCCGAGCAGGCGCTCCTCGTCGACGTCCTCCTGCCAGCCCGTGACGAGCAGGTAGCCGATGCCGTCGTCGGTCACGCCCCGGAAGGCGCGCGCAGTGACCTTCTCGAGCTCGAGGAGCCGTCGCACCGCGAAGGTCCGGAAGAGCGGCTCCACGACCGGCGCATACGGCGTATAGGTCTGCTCGCGGTAGGTCAGCGAGACGTGCTGATCGACGGTGGCCTTCATCAGCTCATTGGCGGCGACCGCGAAGGCCCGGTCCGTGCGGGCCCCCTTGAGCCGCGACTCGTGGGCCGTGAGCAGGCCGCGCCAGTCGGTCACGACCCGGTCGCGGTAGGAGTAGCGGGTCGCCAGCAGCTCGCGCAGGCGGTCGTAGGCGTCGAGGTTGCGCTGCTGCTGGTCCGGCCAAGGCCGCAGCTGCGCAGGGAGGGTCGTGAAGCTCCAGCGCGTCGGGGTCAACGTCGCGCCCTCTTTGCTGCGGATCTTGCGCGCCGACGAACAGTTGAGGCTGATGTTGTACTCGTGGTCGGGCTCGAGCTGGACGGAGATCACCAGCGTGCGGTCCCCGCGCCACTTGGGTCGACCCTGGATCTTGGGGAAGTCCGGTCCACCGCCACAGACCGAGTAGCCGCCCCGGAACATGTCGCGGTCAAAGGTGACCACCAGCTCGGTGGCCGCAGGATCGAGCGTGCCGCCGTCGCGCGGCGTCATCGAGACGACCTTGGGCGGCGTCAGCGCCGGCGGCTCGTCCTGCGCCGCGCCGGCGGCGCACAGGCAGGACAACGGGAGCAGGGCTCGCAACATGCCCCGCAAGATACGCGAAGCCTCGCGACATTCACCCCGTACAGCGAAGCGGGGCTGCCGATCGGCAGCCCCGCTCCGAGCGGTCACGTGGACCGCAGGCTCGATCCGAGGATCAGTTGCCCACGACCGCGGCCGAGGCGTTCGACAGGACGACACCCAGGGTGTTCGCCGCGAAGTCGACCACAGCAGCCTGCTGGTAGAACGCCAGGCACTGCAGCGCCGGGTTGTTCGGGATCGTGATGCTGACCGGGTTCGGACCCGGGTTGGCGAGCAGGAACGAGGTCAGATCACCCGTCGTGGCCAGCTCACAGCCCGCAGCGCCGATGACGCCGAGGTCGAGCGGCAGCGGCAGACCGTTGAACGTGTCCTTGCTGAGACCGTAGACCATCATGACGCCAGCGAGAGCCGGGAGGCCCGCGTCGACCTCGAGGTCGTAGCTCTGGCCCAGGACAGGGTCGCTGGTCGGAGCGAGGCTCGGGATCGTGCCCGCCGAGTTGGCGCAGCCGGTGCCGTAGACACCCGAGGCCGCGTTGCCCGAGAACGTGCAGGTCTCGTAGCTGATCCGGCCGTTCCACAGACGCGGCTGGAAGGCACACGGGCCGAGCAGGGACACCGACGAGCAGCCGACGCCAGCCGGGTGGATGACGATGTCACCGTTGCCGTAGGGCGCGTTGCCGGGGCCGTTCGTGTAGGAGACCTGCATGGTGCCGCCGGCCTGGTCGGCCTGGTAGAACGCCACGCCGTAGTTGCCGGCGGGCAGGTAGAAGCTGCGGTTCAGCGTGACCGAGGCGAGCTCGGGCGCGCCGACCGTGCCGGTGCCCGCGAACGTCACCGTGCCGGCGCCCGCGAGGATCCACTCAGCCGCGTTGCCTTCCTTGCCGACGTGCGTGTCGGCGGTGATGAACATCTGGACGTCCGCCGTGCCGGCGAAGCCGTAGACGGCAGTCTGCAGGCCCGTGACCCGCACGCCTTCGGCGGGGTTGATCTGCATGTCCCAGTAGGTGCCAGCCCACGTGGCGCTGGACGTGCCGTTGCCGCCCGTGGTCGGGCCTTCGGCGACGCCGTAGCCGGTGACCGTGACGCTGCGGACGAGGGTGTCCGAGAAGCAGCCGCCCTGACCCGTGACCGTCAGCGTGCAGCTCGGCAGGCTCAGGATCGGGTTGAGCGTCGGGTCGAAGTAGACCGGGTTCTGGTTGGTGTCGTCGACGGTGCCGTCCCCGTCGAAGTCCCACGCCCACGCGGTCGGAGTCGGGGTCGACAGGTCGGTGAACTGCCACAGGCCCGTGCCCGGAGCGAGCTCGGCCACCGAGAAGTCAGCCACGACCTGGTCGACGTTGACCGCGCCGACGACCGTGGTCGTCGAGGGCGGGTGCGTGGCGTCCGTGGTCGTCAGGGTGACGTCGTAGGAGCCGCAGGCGCCGTAGACCCAGGTGGCCGTCGGGGTCGTCGCGTCGGTGACGCCGTCCCCGTCAAAGTCCCAAGCCCAGGACGTGACGCCGCCCGGATCGCTCGTGAACGTGGTGTCCGTGAACGTGACCGTCAGCGGCGAGGCGCCGCTCGACGGGTTGGCGTCGAAGCTGGCGAACAGGCCCGACGGCGGCGTCGTGTAGATGAACGAGCGGCCGACCGAGCCAGTGAGGCTGTTGAAGGTGCCCGCGGCGGCGTAGCCCGGGTCGCCGATGTCCCACTGCACACCGGCGCGGTAGAGGATCGTCGACTGGCCTTCGACCGGCGTGGCGTAGGTGCCGCCGCCCGAGCCGTAGCTGTTGTGCGCCGAGAAGTTGCCGGTCGCGGCGGGCGACCAGTTGGCGATGACCTCGACGAGGTCGCCGGTGAAGACCTGCAGCGGCCCCGGCGGCGTCATCCGCGCGTTGCCGTTGACGCCGGCCGCGTTGCCGACGCTGTAGAAGACTTCCGTGCCGTTGATGCTGACGCGGACGCTGCCCGTGTCGCCAGCCTGGAAGGCCGTCGCGTCGAGCTCGGTGTCTTGGATGAAGAAGTCGCTCAGCGCGGTGAAGCTGTAGCCACGGCTAAAGCCGTTGTAGACGGTTCCGGGAGCGGGCGGCGTGACCGGCGTGCCGGTCTGCGCGATCGCGGTGGCGGCCAGCGCAGCGAGCGCGACGGCCGTTTGGCAGAGATTCTTGGACATGGTGCTTTCAGGTCTGACTAGGAGAAGACGAGGAGCCCACCCAGTTCGCAGGTGCGCCCGCAGAAAAGGATGCTCCATGGGCCACGCAGGGTCAACCAAACTCGTCGCCACAAAACGACCGACCTTACTGTCAGGCGCATACTTACAACGGCGCGTGCGAGCGGTAGCGCCGGTGTCATCGGCCGCGCTCGGCGCGCGGCGCCGTCGCGGCGAAGCGCCAAGGTCCTACGCACAATTCCTTAGATTTCTTGCGGTCCGGCGCAGATCCGCTGCGCTCGCGGACGCGGGCCAGCGCCGCAGGTCGGGCGGGGGCGGCAGCCCGAGGCCCTCCATCGCACGCGCCTCGCAGCCCGCCGCCGCGGCGCCGAGGCACGCCCTGGCTGCGGGGCGATTTCTCCCGACGGACGGCCGACGCAGTCGCTATGACGGGTCGCCGCTTTGCCAGACGCCGCCCCCTTGCCTGCTCCGCTGAGCGCCCGCCGCGTCCTCACGCTGTGGTGGCCGCTCGCCGCCAGCTGGCTGCTGATGGGCGCGGAGATGCCGATGCTCACCGCGGCGATGACCCGGATGCCCGGCGGCGAGCCGCACCTCGCGGCGATCGGCGCGCTCGTCTACCCGCTCTCGATCCTGATCGAGGCCCCGATCATCATGCTGCTGACCGCGTCGACTGCGCTGGTCACCGACCTCGCGACGCACGCGCGCCTGCTGCGCTTCGCCCACGGCAGCTCTCTCCTGTTGACCGCCGCGCACGCGGCGGTCGCCTTTTCGCCGCTCTTCGACGCGCTGGTGCTCGACGGGATCGGGGCGCCTGCCGAGACGCTGGAGCCGGCGCGGACCGGGATGCAGCTGATGACGCCGTGGACGTGGGCGATCGGCTACCGACGCTTCCAGCAGGGCGTGCTGATCCGCTGCGGCCGCTCGGACCTCGTCGGCGTAGGCACGGTGATCCGGCTGGCGACCAACCTGACGGTGCTGGTCGTCGGGCTCGGCGCCGGCACGTGGCCGGGGATCATCGTGGGCGCCTCGGCGATCTCCTGCGGCGTGCTCGCCGAGGCGGCGTGGGCAGGGTGGTCGTTCCGGCGCGCCGCGCGCCCACGCCTGCCAGCGGCGCCGGTCGGCCCGCCGCTCTCGTGGGGCGCATTCGCGCGCTTCTACGCGCCGCTGGCGTTCACGCCGATCATCACCATCGTCATCCAGCCGCTGGGCTCGTGGGCGATGAGCAAGATGCACGCGCCGCTGCAGTCGCTCGCGGCGTGGCCAGCGGTCTACGGGATCGTGTTCCTCTCGCGCAGCGCCGGCTTCGCCTACAACGAGGTCGTCGTCGCGCTCGCGGGAGAACGCGGGGGGCCGCCGGTGCTACGGCGCTGCGGCGTGGGCATCGCGGCGGTCACCACCGCGACCCTCGCGCTGCTCTCGTTCTCCCCGCTCGGCGCGCTGTGGTTCGACCAGGTGAGCGGCCTGCCCGAGGACCTCGTCGCGCTGTCCCGAGACGCGCTGCCGCTCGCGATCGCGATGCCGGGCTACGCGGTCGCGCAGAACTACCTGCAGGGGCGCATGGTCCACGACAAGCGCACCCGGCCGATCACCGAGGCGGTCCTGCTCTACCTCGTCGTCTGCTTGCTGTGCCTGCTGGCCGGGATGCGCTGGCTGGCCGACCGGCCTGGGATCGAGGTCACGCTGCTGGCGTTCAACGTCGCGGGCTTCGCCCAGACCGGGTGGCTGTGGCGCGGCCTGCGCCGCGCGCGCGGCTAGGCCCCGAAGACCTCCTCGAAGACGCGCGCGTTGTCCGGCCCGTAGCCGGGGTCATGGATCGCGAACACGACGCAGTCGAACGCGTCGCTGCGCGCGGCGAGCTCGTCGCGAAAGCTGCGCGCCACCTCGCGGGGCGGGTTGGCGAACGCGCCGCAGCCCCACGCGCCCAGCACGGCGTGGCGCTGGCCGGCGTCGACGAGGGTGTCGAGCAGCGCGCGCACGCGCCGGCGCGTGTCGTCGAGGTCGACCCCCTCGCGGTTGCAGTTGCGGGCCGCGGCGCGCAGCTCGTAGAACGAGAAGATGCGGTCGTCGGGCAGCCGCGCGTAGCCGCGTATTTCGCCGCGTCCGTCACCGCGCTCCCCGGGGCCGCGCTCCTCGGGGCCGCGGATGCAGGTCCGCGGCCGCTCGCGATCGAGCAGGAAGCGCCCGTCTTCGCCGTTGAGCAGGCGCGACATCTCAGGCGTGTAGCGGCCGTGGCGCAGGTGCTCGGCCGCGATCGAGAAGTGGCAGTCCGTGCGCCGGAACATGTTCTCCTCCTGGGCCGCGGTGCCCTCGACGTACCTGCCGCCGGGCAGGTACGCGTTGGCCATGTTGAGCACGGCGAACGTCCGGCCGTAGGACCTGGTCAGGCGCTCGGTCACAGCCCCCCAGTCGCCGCGAGCGATCGCGGCCGGCCGCGGCGGCGCCGCCTCGCTGGCCGCGGCCCAGCGCGCGAGGTTGTCCGCCGCGAGCGCGGCCAGCCGATCCCCCTCCGCGTCGAAACACGCGAGCGTGTCGCGCAGCACGTCGCGACGCCTGCGATGCTGTTCGGTGTCGTAGTGTCCCCCGCGCAGCGCGGCCTCGTGGATCAGCGCTCTGCCTGGCATCCCCTCCAGGATGCCATCGCGCCACGCCGAACGGAAACCGGCTGGCGCGCTCGCCCAGGGATCGCATGATGCCGGCCATGCCGGACGAAGCCGCGCTCGGGGCCTGGGTCGTCGAGAAGCTCGGCGGCCGCGTCGCCCGCGTCGACGCGGTCCAGACGCTGTGGTCGGGATACGGCCGCATCCTGCGCTTTGCGCTGGCCGGCGCGGACGCCGCGAGCGCCGTCGTCAAGCACGTCACCCCTCCGGACGTAGTCCGGCACCCGCGCGGCTGGGGCGGCGACGCTGGCCATCAGCGCAAGCTGCGCTCCTACGAGGTCGAGCGCGCGTTCTACGCCGGGCACGCCGCCGACCGCGCCCACCGGACCGCGCGCTGCCACGCGGCCGAGTCGGACGGCAGCGGGCTGCGGCTGCTGCTCGAGGACCTGGACTTTGCCGGCTACGGCGGCCGCCGCAGCCAGCTGGACGACGACGAGCTGGGCCGCTGCCTCGGGTGGCTGGCGTCGTTCCACGCGGCGCACCTCGGCCGCTCGACCGAGGGGCTGTGGCAAAACGGCACCTACTGGCACCTCGCCACCCGGCAGGACGAGCTGCGCGCGATGAAGAACCGCGCCTTGCGCGAGGCCGCAGCACCGCTCGACGCGGCGCTGCGCAGCTGCCCCTACCGGACGTGGGTGCACGGCGACGCCAAGGTCGCCAACTTCTGCTTCGCGGCGGACGACGTCGCGGCGGTCGACTTCCAGTATGTCGGCGGCGGCTGCGGCGTGCAGGACGTCGCCTACTTCTTGAGCAGCTGCCTCGACGACGCGGCGTGCGAGCGCCAGA
>CAZTQF010000065.1:0-8981 GCA_964615255.1 uncultured candidatus Brocadiaceae bacterium
CCGCTACTTGGAGAACCTCAAGGTGCTCCAGCAGCTCGACCTGCAGGACATCGGCGACTTCGTCGTCATGGCCAGCACGCTGATGGAGATCAAGTCGCGTGAGCTGCTGCCCAACGAGACCGTCGAGCTCGAAGAAGAGCTCGACCCTCGCGACGACCTGATCCGGCGGCTGCTCGAGTACAAGCGCTACCGCGACCTCGCGCGCGAGCTGGACGGTCGCGGCGCGCGCCGCCAGCGCCAGAGCAACCTCGTGATGGCGCAGCCGCCCGAGCTCCGCGGCCCCAAGGACGAGGACCTGCTCGACCTCGGCGAGCTCGGCGTCTGGGACCTGACGTCGGCGTTCGCGCGCCTGTTGGACGAGATCGGCAGCCAGCAGTCGCTCGAGGTCGAGGTCGAGAAGCGCGACGTCGGCTACTACACCCACGCCCTGCTCGACACCTTCAAGCAGCGACGCGAGGTGCGCTTCTCCGAGGTCTTCGACCGGCGCGAGGGCCGCTACGGGATGATCGGGACGCTGATCGCGCTGCTCGAGATGATGAAGCAGGGCTACCTGCGGGCGACGCAGGAGCAGTGCTTCGACGACATCAGCCTCGCCTACATCGGCAAGGAAGAGGTGACCGCCGATCAGATCCTCGCGGGGATCTCCTCCGAAGACCTCGCCGAGCAGGAGGCGCAGGACCGCGCCAGGCTCGAGGAGGTCGAGGCCGCCGCGCTGGCGGCTGCGAACGAGCCCGCCGACGAGCCCGCCGACGATTCCTTCGGGGAGTCTTCCGGGGACGTCGAGAGCGACGCCTGACCAGGGCGGTCGCAGGTCCCGACCCCGCGGTGGCACCGGGCTCCAGCCGCGCGCCTGCGACCCGTCGCGGGCGCCGCTTTTGATGTTGGCCCCGCGATGTCGAAAGACACAATCGGACCGGTCGTGACCGCCGGCTCCGCCTCGCCTATGTCCGTATCGCCCCGATCGCTGCTCGCCGGCATCTTCTGCCTCGGCCTGTCGGTCATCATGTTCGAGATCGCGCTGACCCGCGTCTTCGCGATCATGATGTGGCACCACTTCACCTACATGGTGATCTCGATCGGCCTGCTCGGCTTCGGCGCCTCGGGCAGCCTGCTGACGGCCACCGGGCTCGGGCAGAAGGAGGGCGCCGCCGAGCGGGCGCTGGTCTGGACCAGCGTCGGCTACGGGCTCAGCGTCGTCCTGGCCTTCTGCTTCACGACGTTCGTGCGGATCGACAGCCTCGCGATCTGGGAGCAGCCGTCCAACGCGCTGGCGCTGTTCTTGATCTACCTGATCGTGTTCGTGCCGTTCCTGCTCGGAGGGCTCGGCATCGGCTTGGCGCTGACGCGCTTCTCCAAGAACGTCAACAAGCTCTACTTCGCCGACCTCCTGGGCTCGGCGGTCGGCGCGAGCCTGAGCGTCGTCGCGCTGAAGACCTTCGGGAGCTCCGCTGCGGTCGTGATCGCGGGCGTCTTCGGCCTGCTCGCGGCGTTCTTCTTCAGCTTCACGACGCCGCGGCGCTACCTCGTGCTCAGCGTGCCCGGCCTGCTCGCCGGCGCCTGGCTGCTGCTGGGCTTCACGGGCGCTGCGCCGTCGCTGGTCTCGCCGATCGAGTGGCGCGTGCCCTACGCGGTCGGCAAGGAGGCCGTCGCGGTCGAGGCGCTGCTGCAGAACCCGCAGCTGCGCGCCTCGCTCGGCGACGACGCGGAGCTCGTGAAGATGCCCAGCGCGACCGCGGAGGTCGAGGTCGGTCCGAGCATCCCGGGGGCTCCGATGATCGGCGGCGACATGGGCCTCGTCGACGAGCAGCCGATCCTGGCCCGCGCCGTCGGGCAGGACGGCACGGCGCCGACGATGCTCTACGCGGGCGCTGCGGACCTGTCCAAGTTCCCGTTCCTGGACGACACGCAGGCCGCGTCGGCCTACGTGGCCCACAAGGCGTCGGGGCGCACCGGTCAGCGGTCGATGGTCATCGGCGTCGGCGGCGGCGTCGATGTGCTCGTCGCGCTCGCCAACGGTGCGGCGCACGTCACCGCGGTCGAGCTCAACACGGCCATGATCGACATGGTCACCGAGCGCTACGACGACTACCTCGGCGGGCTGTTCACGACCAGCCCGCTCGCGGAGAAGATCGACCTCGTCAACAGCGAGGGGCGCGCCTGGCTGCGCTCGCACGACGACAAGTACGACGTCATCCAGATGAGCGGCGTCGACTCGTACACGGCGCTGAGCGGCGGCGCCTACACGCTCTCGGAGAGCTACCTCTACACGGTCGAGGCGGTCGAGGACTTCTACGAGCACCTCAACAAGGACGGCATCGTCTGCTACTCGCGCTTCATGCTGCGGGCGCCCAACGTCGCGCGGGAGACGCTGCGGCTCGCGAACATCGCAGTCGAAGGCCTGCGCCGCGCGGGCGTCGTCGAGCCCGAGCGGCACGTGTGCGTGCTCCGCGGGGGGCTCGACTGGGCCTCGACGATGATCAAGCAGAGCCCGTTCACCGAGGCCGAGACCGAGGCGCTGCGTGGCTTCGCGCGCGAGCAGGCGTTCGTCGGCCTCGTCTACGACCCGACGGCGGACCGCGACGACGCGATCCTGCCGCAGCCCGAGCACTTCGGCGTGCTGCTGCCGAAGGTCAAGGGGGCGATCGAGGCAGCGACCCAAGGCGCGCAGGCGCGCAACGAGGCCATCCGGGCCTGGTTCGCCGCGGCGGCCGAGGTCGCCAAGGGGACTCCGGCCAAGGAGGTCGCGCTGCCCGAGGCCTTCCGCGCCGGGGACCTCGGCGAGGTCATGCGCGCGCGCCTCTCGGAGCTCCAGCCCGCGATCGAGCGCCAGGCGGCCTACATCACCGGGACGATCCGCGACTTCCGCACGCTGCTGACGTCGACGGGTGCCGACAAGGAGGCCTTCTACGCGGCCTATCCGTTCGACGTCCGTCCGGCGACGGACGACGCGCCGTTCTTCTTCAACTTCTACAAGTGGTCGGGGCTGTTCGGCGACCACAGGAGCTCGCAGGACGGCGGCGTCTTCAACTACCACTCCGACTTCCCGATCGGCCACTTCGTGCTCGGGATCTCGATGTTCCAGATCCTGCTGCTGGCGGCGGTGCTGATCTTCCTGCCGCTCCGCAAGCTCAAGGCCGACGGGGTGCGCACGCCGGGCACGACGCGGATCTTCCTGTACTTCGCGGCGCTCGGACTCGGCTTCATGCTGTTCGAGATCGCGTTGATGCAGAAGCTCGTGATCTTCCTGGGGCACCCGACCTACGCGCTGTCGGTCGTGCTGACCAGCCTGCTGGCTTCCGCGGGGCTGGGCTCGCTCTGGTCGGGCCGGATCAGGCAGGTGCGTCGCTGGCACCTCCTGCTGATCCTGCTGGGCGTGCTGGCGGCCGTCGCCGGCAACGTCTACTTCGTCAACGAGCTGCTGCCGCAGCTGCTCGGTCTCGACCTCTGGCTCCGGGTCGTGGTGGTCGTCGCCGTGCTCGTTCCGACCGGGCTGGTGCTCGGGATGCCCTTCCCGAGCGGCATCCGCGTCGTCGAGCAGACCTGCCCGCACCTGATCCCGTGGGGCTGGGCGATCAACGCTTTCTTCAGCGTCTTCGGCTCGATCTTCTGCATCGTGCTCAGCATGGCGATCGGCTTCTCCAACGTGTTCTACGTCGCGGCCGCGGTCTACGCGGTCGGGCTCTTGTTCATGAAGACCTCGGCCGGTGACGGCGCGGAGGTCGTCGAGGTGGACGCGGCGCCAGCAGCAGACCCGCTCGTCGGCGCACAGGGGCAGCCCTGATGGCAGGTCCGACGAAGGCGAGCGACGCGGCGGTCACGGCTGCGCTCCTGGACCTGCCTGGGTGGCGCCGCGTCGGGGACGAGCTGCACGCGGGCTACGAGCTGCCGACGTTCGCAGCAGCGGTCGACTTCACGGTCGCGATCGCAGCGGTAGCCGACGAGCTGATGCATCACCCCGAATGGCGCGTGGCCTACCGCAGGGTCGACCTGCTCACGACCACGCACGACGCAGACGGCCTCTCCGAGCTCGACTTCGCGCTGGCGCGACGGATCACCGCGCTGGCCACGCAGCGCGGCGCTGTCGCCGCCCGGTCCTAGCCGCGCTCGCGGTCCGCGAGCAGCGCGGGCAGCTGCTCGACGAGCGCGCGCAGGGCCTTGCCGCGGTGGCTGAGCCGGTCCTTGACGGCTGCGTCCAAGACGGCGAACGACTGCTCCATGTCGTCGCGGTGCTCGACCGGGACGAAGATCGGGTCGTAGCCGAAGCCGCCGTCGCCCGTCGGCGCCGTGCGCAGCACGCCCTCGCAGGTCTCCTCGATCGCGGCAAGCACCCGACCGTCGGGGGCTGCGACGCAGAGGCTGCAGACGAAGCGGGCGGTGCGCCGCTCGGCCGGGACGTCCTGCAGCTCCTCGAGGAGCCGCAGCAGGCGGCCGCGGTCGTCGAGGCCGGGGCCGCCGTAGCGCGCCGAGTGCACGCCGGGGCGACCGTCGAGCGCGTCGACGCACAGCCCGCTGTCGTCCGCGATCGCGACCGCGCCTGCGAGCTCGGAGAGCAGCGCGGCCTTCTTGCGCGCGTTGCCCGCGAAGTCCGGCTGGTCCTCGACGGGGTCGAAGCCCACCTCGAGGTCGCTCGGAGTCCGCAGCGTGACGCCGAGCGGCGCCAGCAGGCGCGTCAGCTCGGCGAGCTTCTTGGGGTTGTTGGTGCCGATCCAGAGCGGGGCCATCGCTCAGAGCCCCAGGGACTGTCGCTGTAGCTTGTCGACGCTCTCGCACGAGCGCTGTCCGAGCGACACCATCTCGTGGAACTGCTCGACCGCGAACGGCGCGCCTTCGGCGGCACCCTGGACCTCGATGAGCTTGCCGTCGCTCGCGCAGATCACGTTCAGGTCCGCCTCGGCGGCGTTGTCCTCGCGGCGGTCGAGGTCGACGAGCAGCTCGTCTCCGCGCAGCCCGACGGACATGGCCGAGACCAGACCGCGCATGGGCCACTTCGGCAGCCGCCGCTGCTCTTCCAGGTACAGCAGCGCGTCGTAGACCGCGACGACCGCGCCGTTGATCGAGGTCGTGCGCGTGCCGCCGTCTGCCTGCAGGACGTCGCAGTCGACCCAAAGGGTGACCTCGGGGAGCTGCTTCAGGTCGACGCAGCACCGCAGGGCGCGGCCGATCAGGCGCTGGATCTCCTGCGTCCGGCCGTCCAGCGGCCGTCCCGTCCGGCCATCGCGCGGCTTCCGCGGCGTGCCGGCGTTCGGCAGCATGGCGTATTCGGCGGTCAGCCAGCCGCCCTTCTGCCGGTTGTACATCCAGTTCGGCACCTGGTCCTGGATGCCGACGGTGCAGAGCACCTTGGTGTCGCCGCACTCGGCGAGGACCGAGCCCGGCAGGTCGGTGAAGGAGCGGGTGAACTGGATCGGTCGGTGCTGGTCCGACGCGCGGTTGTCTTTGCGGGGCAGGGTTCAGGTCCTCTTGAGTGGCGGGTGGCCCAGGCTAGTGCTCGGCCAAGATGTTGGCGAGCGTGCGCCGCAGTTGGTGCACGCCGAAGGGCTTTTGGAGCGTGTGCAGCCCGTCCCACGCCGCGTCGTGCTCCGACGGGGTCGTCGCGAGCAGGCAGATCTTCAGGGCGGGCGCGTGCGACCGGATGGTCCGGGCGAGCGGCGTGTGCCCGAGCAGCTCCTGCGCGTCGTCGATGATCAGCAGCTCGAAGCGGTCCGGGGTCGTCTTGAGGAAGGTGTGCGCGGATTCTCCGTCCGCGCAGACGAAGACCGCGCGCCCGGTGGCCTTGAGCTCGCGGGCCAGCACCCCGCGCAGCGCCGGGTCCGATTCGATCACCAGCGCGCCGCCGTAGGCGTGCTCGCTCTGGCCGAGCGCGTCGCCTGCAGCCGGCGCCTGCTCCGGCGCGTGCACGGCTTCGTCGCCGACCTCCGTCTCCATCTCTGTGACGGGGTAGCGGACCACGGCGTGCACCGCCTTGCCCGGGAGGTGCGAGAGCGTCAGCTCGCCGCCTTGGCTGAGCACGAGCGCCTTGGCCGCTTCCCAGTCGAGCGCGAACCCGCGCTCGGGCTCGTCGCGGGCGCCGTGGTCCTGGGGCTTGGTGACCCACTCGAGGTCGAACTCGATCTTGATCGTGGGGCGATCCCGCGAGAACGACCACTCGGTCGAGATCGTCAGCCGCGTGGCGCCGCGCTCGGCACGCAGCAGCGCGGCGCAGACGAACAGCATCGCGTCCCGCGCAGCGTCCGGGTTGGCGTCGACGCTCGGCATCGTCTCCGGCGGGTCCCACCGGAGCTCGAGTCCGAGCTGCAGGTGCTGCAGCTCGTCTCCCAGTCCGTCGAGCAGGGCGCGGATGTCGGTCACGCCGCCTGCGGCGACGCGCGCCCCGCCGACCGCGACGAGCTTGGCGTGCAGCTTGCGGAGCCTGCGGACGGAAGCGAGCGTCGCGTCGGCAGCGTCCGGCAGGGCGCTGCGCGTCGGCGCGGCCTCGATCAGGTGGTGCGTGCGCGCTTCGACGGCGCTGACGAGGCTCGCGAGCTCGTCGGCCATGGACAGCGCCAGCTCGCGCGTCTCCGGAGTGACGCGCGTCTCCACGCGACGGGCCCGAGGGGGAGCGGCGACCGCGTCGGTCCTGGTCCGGCCCGCGCGATGCGCGGCGAGCGCGACGACGGCGCCGAGCGCCGCGCCGAGAGCGATCCAGAGAGCCTCGTACACGATGGGCGGGGCGCGACGTGGCGCCCGGGAGAGCCGTCCCAAGCTAGCCGCGCAGCGGGCCTGGGGCGAGCGCGCGTTGGCGAGCGGTCGGCTAGGCGCCGGGTCCGATCCAGAACTGGTGGCGCAGCGGCCCGGGGCGCGCGGCGGCGGGCGTCTGGTAGACCTCGTCACCGACCCGGAGTCTCCCGCACGAGCGGACCAGGGTGTCGGCGACGAAGCCGCCGCGCGCGCCGTCGACGACTTCGCGGACCGGTTCGCACTCGTGGCGGACGAAGTCTGGCGCGAGGCCGAGGAAGCGGCTCCGGAGCCGCCAACCTTCGACGACGTCCGCGAGCTCGACGGTCACGCCGAGGTCGCGTTGATCCGATCGCCCTGAGACGGTGAGCCGGCAGCGCCAGCCGACCTCGCCGCGACCGAGCCTGCCCTCGAGGACGAGGCGCGCAGCGCAGGCGGAGACGGAGTACTGCAGCGGCTGGAGGAACTGGGCGGAGAACAAGCGCGGGCGCTCGTCGTGCGCGCCGACGAAACCGTCGAGCGTCCCGAGGTCGCGCCTCGCCTCGAACCAGAGGCAGTTCTCGCTGTGCACGTCGTGCGCGCGGTCGACGACGAGCAGCCCGGTCTTGCGGGTGAACCGCGCGCGGGCGCCGCCGGACGCGACCAGCAGGTCCCGCTTCCGACGGAGCTCCTTGCCCGACACGATCTCGGCGCCGTCGTCCTCAGGCGAGGAGGCGTCGGAGGGCGGCGCCAGCGAGCAGGCCTCTTCGAGGCGGGCCGCGAAGCCGCGCGCGACCCCGTCTCGGACCGTGCCGGCCCAGAGGTCCGGGTGTTCGGCCTCATCGAAAGGTGCGAGGTGCTCGGCGGCAGCGGGGCAGCTCGCCGCGGCGCGCCGCGCGCGGTAGATCCACTGCTTCAGGTCGACTCTGCAGTCAGCGCTGCCTGCGCCGGGCTCGCAGCATGGAGCTCGTGGCCCGGGCCCGGCTGCCTGCACCTGCAGCAGGGAAGGCGCGAGCCTGTCCGGGTGCGGCGGGTAGGGCGGGTGCGGCGAGGGCATCGCGGGATCTTGACGCGGCCTCGCCCAGGGTGCCACAGGCCAGTTGTTCGTTTCAGCGACAGCGACAAAGTGTCGATGAGACGGAGAGATGACCCACGTCCGGCTCCACGGTGACCCCTTCGGTGACGGGGCGGTCTCGAGCGCGCTCCGCAGCTTCCTGCGGCGCGCGCAGGACAGCGGGTTGCGCGTTCACCTGTCGCTGGCCTCGGTGCCGCCGCGCTCGCCGGGAGCGGGGGAGCGGTCGGTCGCGTTGGACGACGGGCTGCGCCGCTGGACGACCTCGACGCGCTTGCCGAAGCAGGTCGTGGCGCGGCTGCTCGCGGCCGCGCGCGTGGACGTCGCCGCGACCGCGCCGGTCCTCACGTTCGCGGCTTCGGCGCAGCTCGAGGACGCCGCGCGCCTCGCCGGGCTGGCCTGGCCCCAGGCGTGCGCCGTCGTGCCCGCGCGCTGCGACCTCACGGGCGAAGAGCTGCTCGCGCGCCTCAAGGCCGAGCTGCGCTGGGCGAGCACCGAGGCCCCGGAGCACGGCGTCCCGGAGCTGCAGCTGCGTCCCTGGCTCGCGCTCGAGCGACGCGCGTCCACCTGCTATGTGCACGTCGCCGACGACGTGTTCGCGTGCGGCACCGATCTGGTGGTCGAGACGTTCGCGGCCCACTTCGCAGGCCAGGGACTTCGCCTGCGGCTCGTGCTGCCCCACGCGCCGACGGAGACCGTCACCGACCTGCTCGCGCTCGCGGGCGCGGCGGCGGGCGAGATCGACGTCGAGCGCGAGGTCTTCTCTCCGGCGCACGTCCGCGACGCGGCTGCGATCGTGCAGCCCTACCGACGCGCCTCTGAGTCGGCGCAGCTCGTGTCGGCGCTCGCCTCCGGTTGCCCGGTGGTCGCCGCGCGCTTCGCCGCGACGGCCCCCCTGCTCGCCGCGGAGGCCGTCGCCTTCTTGGTCGGCGGCCGGCACGTCCGCGAAGGCCGGATCGGCTGCGCCTACTTCGCGCCGGATCCGCGCGCGCTGCGGGGCGCGTGGACGGCAGCGCTCGCCGATTCGTCGCCGTCGCGCGTGGGGCGCCGCGCCCGAACCCACGTCGTCGACGCGCTGCAGGCAGACCGTCCGGCGGCGCCGCCGCCGCCGGTGCACCGCGCGCGCTCCGAGCGTCCGCTCGTCGCGCTCGAGGGGCCGGTGTTCGAGTCGTCGATCGACTCCGAGCGCACCCTCGAGATCGCTCGTTCGCTCCTC
>CAZTQF010000066.1:0-8934 GCA_964615255.1 uncultured candidatus Brocadiaceae bacterium
GTAGGCGCGCGACGTGACCATCGCGCGCAGCAGCGCCTTGACGTCCCACCCCGAGCGCACGAACCGGACCGCGAGGTGGTCGAGCAGCCCCGGGTGGCTCGGCGCTTCTCCCTGCACGCCGAAGTCCTCGGCCGTGCGCACGAGGCCGACCCCGAACAGCTGCTGCCAGAACCGATTGACCGCGACGCGGGCGGTCAAGGGGTGCGACGGGTCCAGCAGCCAGTCCGCGAGGTCCGCGCGCGTCGGCACGTCGCCGTCGCTGCGCATCGGCGGCAGGAACGCCGGCGTCCCACGGGACACCGCTTCGCCGAGCTGATCGTATTGGCCGCGGACGAAGACGTGCGTCGGCCGGACCTCGGCGCGCTCGCGCATGACCATCGCCGCCGGCACGGCCATGGTCAGCGCATCCGCGCGCTTGTTCGCCTGCTGCACGGCCTGCTTGGCCTCCTCGACGAGCTTCTTGGCGGGCCCGCCGAAGGACATCGGACAGAGCTTGGCCACGGCGTCGACGGCGCGCTGCCGCGCGTCGGCGCGCCGCCGTTCGCCTTCCAGGCGCTCGCGCGCCGCGCGCTGCTCGGCGCTCGGCAGCTCGATGTAGGGACGCTGCAGCCCGCGGCGGAAGTCCAGCCCGCGCCGGCCGCCGGTCTCAGGCGTCGCGTCGAGGTTGTTGAAGAACGCGGCGAAGCGGTAGTAGTCCTTCTGCGTGATCGGGTCGAACTTGTGGTCGTGGCACTGCGCGCAGCCCACGGTCAGGCCGAGGAACACGGTCCCGAACGTGTTGACCCGGTCGATGACGTTGCGCGCCAGGCTCTCTTCGGGGAGCGCCGTGCCGACGTCGATGATCAGGTGCAGACGGTGGAAGCCCGACGCGACCTGCTGGTCGTCGGTCGGCGATTCGAACAGGTCCCCTGCGAGCTGATGGCGCAGGAAGTCGTCGTAGGGCAGGTTGTCCGCGAACGCGCGGATCACCCAGTCGCGGTACGGAGACAGCTCCCGATAGTGGTCGTGGTGAACGCCGTTGGTGTCGGCGAACCTCACCGCGTCGAGCCAGTACCGCGCCATGTGCTCCCCGAATTCGGGCCGGCCGAGCAGGCGGTCGACCAGCCGCTCGTAGGCGTCGGGCGCGTTGTCTGCGACGAACGCGCGGACCTCGCCGCGGCTCGGCGGCAGCCCCGTCAGGTCGAACGTGACGCGGCGGATCAGCGTGCGACGGTCGGCCTCGGGGCTCGGCGCGCGGCCGGCGCGGCGCAGCCGCGCGAGCACGAACCGGTCGATCGGCTGCTCTCCCCAGCCCGCGCCGCCAACGGCGGCCGGGACTTGCGAGCCCGGCGGACAGAACGCCCAGTGCGACGACTCCTGGGCGGCGAGCGGCGCGGAGCAGACGAGCGCGACGAGAGCGCGCCCGAGCGCGGGACGAGGCGAGCAGGGCACGTCGGCAAGATACCGGATCGCGCCGCGCCGTGGCAGCAGGACGCTGCCAGCCGCGCTCTGCACGGACCGTCGCGTGGCGCGACGCCCCCTCGCCGCTACGCTGCGCGCATGCTTCGCAGCTACGCCGTCTTCGCCGCCGCGATCGTCGCGCTCGTCGCCGCGGGCGCGCTCCGCGCCCAGAACGACCCGCCAGGAGTCGTGACCGTCGCGGTCCGCGCCTGGCTCAAGCAACCAGCGGCCGACCGCGCGCGCGCGGTGCCCGCCTTCACGCTCAGCGAACCCGACGCCCGCCGCGTCGTGAAGCTGGTCTTCGAGAAGCTGCGGGACGAAGCCAAGGCCGCGCGGGCTGCCGAGCTCGCGACCACCGACGGCGCGCGCCGCAAGCCGACCAATCTGTTGACCGTGCGGGCCGCCGGCAAGGACCTCAAGGTCTACGAGCGCACCTTCGGCGAGGCCCCTGCGAACGGCCACAGCCTGTGGATCTCGATGCACGGCGGCGGCGGAGCGCCGGCGCGCGTCAACGACGGCCAGTGGAACAACCAGATCGAGCTCTACCAGCCAAGGGAGGGCATCTACGTCGCGCCGCGCGCGCCGACCAACACCTGGAACCTCTGGCACGAGGGCCACATCGACGGCCTCTTCGATCGGCTGATCGAGAACTACGTGGTCGACCGCGGCGTCGACCCGAACCGCGTCTACCTGCTGGGCTACTCCGCGGGCGGCGACGGCGTCTACCAGCTCGCCGCGCGCATGGCCGACCGCTTCGCGGCCGCCTCCATGATGGCGGGCCACCCCAACGGCGTCCCGGTCGACGGCCTGCGCAATCTGCCGTTCATGATCTGGATGGGCGCCAACGACGGCGCCTACAAGCGCAACGAGCAGGCCACCGCCTACGGTGACAAGCTCGACGCGCTCGCGCAGACCGACCCTGGCGGCTACGTGCACGAGACCCACATCGTCGCGGGCAAGGGCCACTGGATGGACCGCGAAGACCGCGCGGCGCTGCCGTGGATGGCGCAGTACACGCGCGACCCCTGGCCGAAGAAGGTCGTCTGGCGGCAGAGCGGTCGGCTGCACGACCGGTTCTACTGGCTGTCGGTGCCCGCGGGATCCGCCAAGGGCGGCCAGCAGGCCCGCGCCGAGGTCGACGGCCAGAAGATCACGATCGAGAGCGAAGGCATCTCGAAGCTCCGGCTCCGCCTCCATGACGACCTGGTCGACCTGGACGCGCCGGTCAAGATCACGTGGAACGGCGAAGCGCGGACCGTGCGCCCGCAGCGCTCGCTGCGGGCCGTCTACGCGTCGCTGCAGCGGCGGCTCGACCCGACCAGCGCGGCGACGGCGTTCATCGACCTCGCGCCGTAGGCGCCGCTCAGTTCCACTCCTTCATCAGCTCGCCGTCGCCGTCGCGGAACTTGCCGGTCGCGAGCACGATCAGGTCGACCAGCGCCCAGATCCCGGTGACGAGCAGCCCGACGAGGGTGAGGCTGATCAGCAGCATCGCGACCCCGCTGCCGGTGCGGCCCGCGTAGAAGCGGTGCACGCCCAGCGGCCCCACGAACCAGGCCAGCAGGAACGCCGGCAGGATCTTGCGGTGGGAGCCGCGCTCGCGCCGTCGCGACGGCGTCGAGACGACGCCCTCGATGTCGGTGAGCGCCACCCACTCGTCGGTGCCGACGACCCACGCGAGGTCGTCGGCGTCGAGCTGGCCCGAGAGCAGCAGCTGGTTGACGTCGGAGACCGAGTAGGGGCCACAGTTTTCGTCGTCGTGCCGGACAGTGATGCGAATCGAGGGGTCGGTCATGGGATGCGCCCCGGCCTCGCGGGGAGGATCAGAATCTACCGCGGCCAGACGTTGTCCTCTCGGGCCTTGTCCGGGAACCGCCCGCGCGGGTCGAGCAGGACCTTCTCGATGTCGCCGAGCGCGCCAGGGATCCGCACCTCGCGCGCGCGGAGGCCGTCGAACCAGACCGCGGCGGGTCGCGTGATGCGGAGCGTGCGCTCGTCGATCGACGCCGCGCCGTCCAGGCCCGCCGCGCTGCGGGCCTGCGCGAAGGTCACGTCGAGCACGATCGGAGCCGGCATGTCGCCGTCCTGCCGGACCACCACGACGACGTCGTCCCCGTCCTGCCGGACGGACTGGATCGAGCCGTCCACCGACGCGGTCTCCCACAGCCAGTAGTACCAGAACCAGCCCAGGTCCCGCTCGAGGTAGTCGCTCATGAAGAACGCGAAGTCCCACGGCGAGGGGTGCTTGAACAGCCACGCCCGCGCGTACTCCTTGATCCCGGCCTGCACGCGGTCGTCGCCGACGATCCCGCCGAGCATCGCCAGCATCATCGGGACCTTCTGATAGGTCACGAAGCCGTACTGGTCGCCGCCGTAGTTGGCCGACCACATCATCGGCGCCTCGCCCTCGTCGCCGACCCGCCGCCCGTACGCCTGGCCGCGGCCGTCGAGGTTCGCCGCGCGCTTCCGGGCGTGCGCGCCCGAGAGGATGTTCATGTAGCTGTTGAAGCCCTCGTCCATCCAGCCGTACATCGTCTCGTTGGTGCCGAGCATCATCGGCCACCACTGGTGCGCGGCCTCGTGGTCGGCGGCGCCGCGGTTGGAGTTGATGACCATCGGGTACTCCATGCCCGCGCTCGGCCCGTCCTGCAGCGTCAGCTGCGGGAACTCGTACGGGATCCACAGGTCGCTGTAGAACTCGAGCGCGTGCCGGGTGATCTGCCCAGCGCCCTGGAACAGCCGCGCGCGCTTGGGCAGGTAGAGCATGTGGATCGGCACGGCCCCCTTGCCCGGGATCGTCGCGCGCGTCGCCGACCACACGTAGTCGCGCGCCGTCGCCCAGGCGAAGTCGTTGACCATGTCGGCGTGGAAGCGCCACGTGAGCCGGTCGCCGACGGCCGTCGCCTCACCCGCGCCGCGCTCGTCCTCACCGACGATGACGACCTCGTCGTCGGACGCGGTCACGGTCGCGAGCCGCGCCCGCACGGCCTCGCTCAAGACCTCGTCGGCGTTCTGCAGCGTGCCCGTCGCGCTGACCAGCCAGCCGCCGGGCACGTCCAAGGCGACGTCGAAGGTCCCGAAGTTGTTGTAGAACTCCGAGGGACCGAGGTAGGGCGAGGTCACCCATCCGTGGAGGTCGTCGTACTTGCAGAGCCGCGGGAACCACTGCGTCGGTTGGAACAGGGTGTCGTCCCACCGCTGCGTCATCCGGTGACCGCGGCCGCCCTCGCCGCCGGGCAGCTTGGTGCGCCAGTCGATCTCTACCTCGGCCCTGCCGCCGGCCGGGATCGGCTCGGCCAGCAGGATCGTCGCCACGGTGCGGTCGAGCCCGGTCGCCCCGGCGCGACGCTCCCGGCTGCGCGGCCAGCGGCCGCTGGCGAGCAGCGGCACGTCGCCGCCGTCGACGGCGATCCGCGTCACCACCATCCCTTCGGTCTGCTCGGCCGGGACCGACGCGCCGCGCGGCACCCCGAACCGGAACAGGTTGTGGTCGAGCCGCAGGTAGAGGCGGCCCAGCTCGTCGCCGCTCGGGTTGTGGACCGTGATCGTCTCGCTGCCGTGGATCGTCTGGGTCTCCGCGTCGAGACGCGCGCGGATGTCGAAGTCGGTTCGCAGCTGCCAGTAGTTCGGCCCCGGCCGACCGTCGAACGCGCGGGTGCCCGCCGCGAGGCCGCGCCGGATCGTCCGGGTCAGGGGGACCTCGCGCCGGATCGCCCGCCGCTCCCCCGGCAGCCCCGCGCGGAGGTGCGCTGGTGCTGCGTCGATGAGGTCGCGGAGGCCTACCTGCGCGGGCAGGCCTCCGAGGCAGCTCAGGGCAGCGGTGAGCGGAACGAGGAGGATGCAGGATCGCGGCATGATGGGCTCCAGCGCGCCACCATGGCCAATCCGCCTGAGCGACGCAATCGCGCACAGCGGCGCGCTACGGCTGCGACCGCGCGATCGCCGATGGAGAACCCGCGGGCGCACGGCTCGCGTCTCACGCGATGACCCGCCGCTTCCTGATCGTCGGCCTGCAGCGCTCCGGCACGACCTTCGCAGCCGCGACAGTCGGCGGACACCCGCGCGCGCACCTGCTCGCGCCCGAGCTGCGACAGGACTTCTTCGACCTCGGCGTGCAGCGCTTCGTCGCCGGCGAGGCGACCTTCGACGTCGTGCGAGCGTCGTATCCGCCCTTGTTCGATGCCGTCACCCGCGGCGGCGGAGAGGCCCTCGCGCACGGGGCCAAGACGGCGGTCGCGGGACACACAGAGGCCGTCGCCGTCTGCGACTGCTTGCAGACCTTCCTGCCGAACGTCCAGGTCGTGCTGGTGACGCGGCGCGACCTGATCGCCAGCTGCGGCTCGCTGATGCGCGCGCAGCGGTCCGGCGTCTGGCACTCCTGGTCGGGCGGCGCGACCGACCGCCCGCTGCGCATCCCGTCCCGCGGGCTTCGGCGCTACGTCGAAGACGCGCGGGCCGCCGTGCAGCGGTTCCGCAGGCTCCGCGAGACGCACGACGTGCTGGAGCTCCATTACGAAGACGACGTCTGTGGCGGGAGCGCGCACGAGCGCCTGTTCGACTTTCTCGGCCTGGAGCAGATCTCACCCGCGTGGGTCCACCTGCAGAAGCTCAACCCCGAGCCGCAGAGCTACATCCGAAACCACGCCCGGCTGACGCGCCAGCTCGCCGCGATGCCTGAAATGAGCCTCGACCGCGAGCAGCAGCTGGCGGACGCCCGACGACGCGAGGCGGCCCGCGCGCTGCCGGCGCCGTTCCTGCTGGGTCGCGCCGCGTTCCTGGCCGGCGCCGGCAGGAACGAGGACGCGCTCGCAGACTTCCGGCAGGCGCTGGCGCACGACGACGCGAAGCAGCGCCCGTTTCCGCTCGCCGACGCCTACGCCGCGCTCGAGTCCGCGGTCGAAGGCGACGAGCGCTCGGCGCTCGAGGTGCTGCTCACCGACATCGACGCCTCGTGTGGTGACAACCCGAGCTTCCTCAAGGCCCGCGGCACGCAGCGCGCGCGGCGCGGCCGCCCCGACCTCGCCGAGCGCGACCTCGTCACCGCGCTGCTGGCCGAGCAGAACCCGCTCGGCGACAACGCCGTCAGCTCGTGCCTCGACACGCTGCGCGGCGTCCTGCGCGCGCTGGGCGAGCCGGAGCGGGCTAGGGCAGCCGTCAGCGCGCTGCGCCCGCGCTACCGGGCGCACCCGCGGTTCGACGCGCTGCAGCGCGGGGTCGCGCCGTAGCGACGACCGTCAGCGCCGCACGCCCAGGTAGCGCACGCCGTCGATCACCACGCCCAGGCAGTGCGTGGTGTACTCCAACGGGTCGCCGTCGAAGCACGCGAGGTCGGCGTCCTTGCCGACCTCGAGCGACCCGAGCCGGTCCGCGACGCCGCAGACGCGCGCGGCGTCGATCGTCAGCGCCCGCAGGGCGCGGTCGTGCGGGAGCCCGTGCATCACCGAGATCCCAGCCTCCCACAGCACGACGCGCGTCTTGGGCACATAGCCCTCGTAGCCGCTCTGCACGGCGAACGAGATCCCGCCGCCCGCGAGCCGCGCGGCGAGCTCCATCGTGCCGTTCTCCAGGTCGCCGCGGGTTCGGGACATGGCCGGGTGCGGCAGGACCCAGCAGCCGGCCGCCGCGATGCGCGGCAGCATCAGGTAGGCCTCCGCGGCGCCGTCGAGCACGACCTGCACGTCGAACTCCTCGGCCACGCGCAGCGCCGACGCGAGGTCGTGCGCCCGGTGGGCCGTGACCAGCAGCGGGATCTCCTTGTCGAGCACCTTGGCAAGGGTCTCGTGGCCGAGGTGCAGCGGCGCGTCCGGGTCGCGCGCGCGCCGGGCGGCGTAGTGCTTGGCCGCGAGCAGCTCCTCGCGCAGCATGGCGACCGACTTGGCGCGGGTGCCGGGCCCCTTGCCCTCGCGCGGACGACCGCTGTCCGCCAGCGTCACCGCGACCATCGCGAGCGGCTTGACGACGTCGGCGTCAGCGCTGCGACCGTGCGTCTTGACGACCATCGTCTGGCCGCTGATCAATGCCCCGGGCCCGTGGCCCGTGTGCAGCGTGGTCACCCCGAGGCCGCGCACCCACTCGACCAGGGGATCGCGCGCGTGGTAGGCGTCGATGGCGCGGAGCTCCGGCTGGATCGGGGACGATGTCTCGAGCTGGTCCTGGTCGTGCGGCACGTTGAGCACGCCTGAGAGCCCGACCGTCGCGTGCGCGTCCACGAGGCCCGGCATCACGACCTTGGCTTCGACCACCTCGAGGCCCTCGGGCACCTCGACCTCACCGACAGCGGCGATCTTGCCGTCCCGGACCACGACGACGCCGCCCTTCACGGGCGGCCCGGCCATCGTGTAGAGGGTCTCTGCGCGGACCGCGAAGGCCGGCGGCGTGGCCTGCTGCGGGGCCTGCGGCGTCAGCGCGAGCGCCGCCGCGGCGAGGGTCGAGGGCGTGATCACTGGCCACCTCCCTGCAGGCCGTAGCAGCACATCGAGATCGACTGGTCGTTGCTCGCGCCGTAGCCGCCGCTCGCCATCAGCGCGTCCTCGGGGTCCGAGAGGTCGAACACCTTGGCGCCGTCGACCCAGGTCTCCAGCACGCGCGTGTAGACCGAGAGCGGATCCCCGCTCAGCAGGATGAAGTCCGCGTCCTTGCCCACCTCGAGCGTCCCGACGCGGTCCTGCATGTCGAGCATCCGGGCGTTGGCGATGGTGACGGCTTCGAGCGCTTTTCGCCGGTCCATGCCCGCGCGCACCGAGAGCGCCGCCGAGCGCAGGAACAGTCGGCTGTCCGTGATGCCGTCGTCGGTGTGAAACCCGACCAGCACGCCTGCGCGGTCGAGGATCGCGCCGGTCTCGAGCGACAGCCGCGCCGCCTCGAGCTTGCCCCCGGGCGAGTCGATGACGATCACCGAGCAGGGCACGTCGGCCGCCGCGATCTCGTCGGCCACCATCCAGCCCTCGCTGACGTGGTGCAGCACCACGCGGAAGCCGAACTCACGCTGCAGGCGCAGCACGGTCAGGATGTCGTCCTGCCGGTGCGTGTGGTGGTGCACGACCTTCTTGCCGTCCATCGCGTCCAGCAGCGCCTCCATCGCGAGGCTGCGATCGGGCATCTTCGCGGGGTCGCCTGCGGCCGCCTCGATCTTGCGGCGGTAGTCCCGCGCGCGGTGGAACTGCATGCGCACCAGCGCCGCGGCCTTGCCGCGCGTGCCCGGGAACGGCGCCTGCTTCTGCGGGTTGGTGCCGTTGGCCATCTTGATGCCGCCGGCGATCGAGCCGTCCTGGTTGCGCACGGCGAGCGCCTCGACCGTGTCGACGTCGCGGAGCTTGAGGTAGATCGTCTGCCCGGAGAGCAGGTGGCCCGAGCCGGGCATGACGTTGACGGTCGTGATCCCGCCGGCCTGAGCCTTCTGGATGCCGGGGTCCCGCGGGTTGATCGAGTCGAGCGCGCGCACCTCGGGCTGGATCGGGCCGCTGCGGTCGCCGCCGGAGACCGAGCCGATGTGCG
>CAZTQF010000067.1:0-8913 GCA_964615255.1 uncultured candidatus Brocadiaceae bacterium
AAAGACCTCGAGCTCGACATCGGTCTCATCGGCGATCGCTCCGATCTCGGTAACGCTGAGCTCACGGGGAACGACGACGCGGGTCACGCCGAGCGTCTCGGCGAAGCGCGCTCCTTCGACGCTCGAAACGGTCATCTGCGTGCTCGCGTGCAGCTCGAGCTCCGGACAGATCGCGCGCGCGAGCATGCAGACGGCCGGGTCCTGGACGATCAACGCGTCGACGCCGGACGAGGCGATCCGCCGCAGCACGCGCTCCAGCGCGGGGAGCTCGGGCTCGAACACGAGCGTGTTGAGCGTCACGTAGGCGCGGGCGCCGGCGCGGTGGACGCGAGCGACCGTCGCCGCGAGGTCGCGCGACGAGAAGTTGGCCGCGCGCGCGCGCGCGTTGAAGCCGTCCTGGAGCCCGAAGTAGACCGCGTCCGCGCCGCTCCAGAGCGCCGCGCGCAGCGACTCCGACGAACCTGCTGGCGCGAGCACCTCGGGCTTGTGGGAGCGAGCACTCATAGCGACGGAGCTTCGTACTGCCGTCGGCGCTTCCCCGCAACGTCGCGAACGCGCCGCGGCGGCTGTGCTATCTTCTCGCCGCATCATGTCTGGATCGCAGGACCTGGCAGCGCTCCGCCGGCGCATGGACGAGCTCAACGAACGGCTGACGGCGCTGCTCCACGAGCGCGCCGCGCTCGCGCGGCAGATCGGGCGCTGCAAGCGGGGCGCTGCGCTGCCCGCGCAGGACCCGGCGCGTGAGCAGGACGAGCTGGCCTCTGCGATCGCGTCGCGGCCCGACGACGGCTTCACCGAAGCCCAGCTGCAGAGCATCCTCGGCGAAGTGATCGCCGCCTCCCGCGCGCTGGTCGCCGAGCCGGAGACCTAGTCGCGCGCGTAGACGATCGGGAAGTCCGGGCCCTCAACCACCGCGCCTGCAGGCAGCAGCGGCACGCCCGCGAGCAAGGGGCGCGCGCCGTCGGCGACGCGCGTGTCGGCGTCCATGTAGTTCAGCACGACGGCGCGGCGCCAGCGCTGGCTCCGGTTGCGGTCGCTGCCGTGCAGCGTGTGGCTGTGGTGGAAGGTCGCGCTGCCGGCGGCGACCGGGACCGTCCGGGGCTCGAACCGGGCGCCTGGCGGCAGGTGCGGACGGATCGCATCGAGCGGGCTGTCGAACGGCAGGCTCGGCAGCAGCGGCCAGCGATGGCTGCCCGGCACGAACTGCAGGCACCCTGACGCCTCGTCGCTGTCGTCGAGCAGCAGGTTGCAGGTGATGTGCCGCGCCGGCGTCGTGCGCGTCCAGTAGGAGTAGTCCTGGTGCCACGGCACGACGCCCGGGTGACGCGGCGGCTTGGCGAACACCTGGTCGTGCCAGAACCGCAGCCGCGACACGCCGAGCAGGCGCGCGCAGGTCTCCGTGATGCCGGGGTGCTCGATCAACGCGCGCAGCACCGGGTGCACGCGGAACCCGCCGAGGAAGTGACAGACGACCTCTCCCGGCCGCTCGGTGAAGGCCTGCTCCACCTCGTAGAGCCGGTGGCGGTGGCGGTCCAGTTCTCGGATCACCTCGTCGACCGCCGCGCGCACCTCCTGCACTTCTTGCGGACCGAGCATCGCCACCGGACCGACGAAGCCGTCGCGTTCGAACGCGTCCAACGACACGGCCGCAGTCTACGGGGATACGATGCGGCGATGCGTGGAATCCCGCTCCTCCTTGCGGCGCTGCTCGGCGCGAGCGCCGCCGCACAGCAGCCGCTGTTCTTCCGGGACGCCAACCTCGTCGCCTCGCCCGCGCAGGCACCCGGACTCGCGGCGGCGGTGCGCCACCTCTGCGCGGGGCCGAGCGCAGCGGAGCGCGCCGCAGGGACGCGCAGCCACCTGCCCGACGGCACCAGGCTGGTCTCGTGTTCGCAGGTCGGCGCAGCCGCGCGGCTGACCCTGACGGACGACCTGCTAAAAGCCATGCCCGGCTGCGACCTCGAGCACGCCATCGAACAGCTCGACAAGACCGTCCTGTCGACGCCCGGGGTCGCGCGCTGCGAGGTCTTCGTGCAGCGCGCCGACGGCAGCGTCGAAGAGCTCGGGAGCGCGCTCGGCCGCGGGCCGCTGCCGGTCGCGCCGCAGCCTGGATCGACGCCCGCGCTCGTCGCCTCGTTCGGCACCCTCGCCGGCAAGCGCATCGCGCTCTCGCCGGGCCACGGCTACTACTGGCACTCGTCGCTCGGGTGGACGACGCAGCGCGGCGCCATCGGCGGTCTCACCGAGGACCTGCACACCGCGGAGATCGCCAACCGCTACCTCGCCCCGCTGCTGCAGAACATGGGCGCCGACGTCGTGTTCTGCCGCGAGCCCGGCGAGCTGCCGACCGACGGCCTCGTCGACAACGACCAGGGCGCGCCGGCCTACGCCGAGTCGGGCGCCTGGAGCACCTCGCTCTCGTCGGGCTATCAGAGCTCCACCTACCGCTTCGCCGCGAGCAACGCGGTCAGCGAGACCGCGACGGCGACCTGGACGGTCCCCGTGCAGCAGGACGGCCTCTACCCCGTGTTCGCGTGGTTCCGGGCGAGCGGCAACCGGACGCCCGCGGCCGTCTACCGGGTCGCGCACAGCGGCGGCGTCGACGAGGTCGTCGTCGACCAGACCGTCGACAACCTGACCTGGGCGCACCTCGGCAACTACTGGTTCACGGCGCAGCAAGGCGCCGCGGTCACGCTCAGCAACCGCTCCCCGAGCCCCGGCGTGGTGATCGCCGACGCCGTCCGACTCGGCGGAGGCCTGGGCTCGATCGTGCGCGGCGGCACCACCTCGCTGCAGGCGCGCTGGCGCGAGTGCGCGCGCTACTGGGCCCAGTTCGCCGGCGCGCCCGCCAGCGTCTACGACCCCTCGGCCGCCCCGCAGGACAACAGCGACGACGTCACCGCGCGGCCGCGCTTCGCCGAGTGGCGGACGGCCGACGCGTTCTTGTCGCTGCACACCAACGCCGGCGGCGGCGCGGGCACCGAGACCTACATCTATTCGGGCGGCGCCACGGCGGGCTCGGCGGGGCTCAGCCAGGCCGTGCACAGCCAGCTGATCGCTGACCTCCGCTCCGGCTGGGATCCGGGGTGGGTCGACCGCGGCCAGAAGCAGGCCAACTTCGGCGAGCTGCGGCTCCTGAACACGATGCCCGGCGTGCTCGTCGAGCTCGCGTTCCACGACACCGTCGGCTCGGCGGACCACGACGCGCTCCACGAGCCTGAGTTTCGCTACCTCGCCGCGCGCGCCTACGCCCGCGGGGTGCTGCGCCACTTCGCGCCGCTGGCGCCGTTCCCGCCCGAGCCGCCGGCCGCGCTCCGCGTCACCCAGGACGGCAGCCGCGGCCTCCGGGTCGCCTGGGACGCCGCGCCGGGCGCGACCTCGTACACGGTCGAGCAGTCGCTCGACGGCAAGGGGTTCGTCCAGGTCGCCGCCGTGACCGCGACCAGTTGGTCGACCGGTCCGCTCCCCCACCACAGCCAGCGCTCGTTCCGCGTCCGCGCCTGGAACCAGAGCGGCCGGTCGTTTCCCACCGAGGTGCTGACCGCGGGCACGGACCACCTCGGCACAGCGCAGGCGCTGCTGGTGCAGGCCTTCGACCGACTGGGGCGAGCCGTGAAGAGGCCGGAGAACACGCGCGACTACCTGGCGCGCTTCGGCGCCGCGCTGCGACGCGACGCGAGCGCCTCGCTCGGCTTCGACGCCGCGAGCAACGAAGCGGTCAAGCTCGGCCGGGTCGGGCTCAACGGCTACGGCGCGGTGGTCTGGAGCCTCGGCGAGGAGAGCTCCGCAGACGACACCTTCGACAGCCTCGAGCAGCTGCTGGTCTCGCTCTACCTCGGCACCGGCGGCGGCCTGCTGGTCACCGGGGCCGAGGTCGGCTGGGACCTCGACGCGCTCGGCTCCACCAGCGACCGCGCCTTCTTCCGCAACACGCTCGGGGCCACGTTCGTCGCCGACGACGCGCAGTCCTACGTGCTCTGGCCGGGCATCCCCGGCACCGTGAGCGAGGGCTTCCCGATCGCGGTCTTCGACACCGGCGCGGGACCGACCTACAACGTCGACTCTCCGGACGTGCTGACGCCGACCAGCGCCAACGGCCAGGTCTGCCTGCGGTACGGCAACGGCCTCGGCGCAGGCGTGCAGACGGTGCACCCGGCGACGGGCGCCCGCGTGCTGGTCTTCGGCCTGCCGCTCGAGACCGTGCTCGACGACGACGGCGCGGCGCTGCTCCTGCAGCAGTGCATGGACTTCCTGCTCGACGACGCGGCGCTGCGCGGCCCGCGGCAAGCGGTGATGGGCCAGCCCGCGCCCTTCGCGCTGTCGCTGCCTGGCGAAGCGAACCGGCCCTTCCTCTGCGCGGTGAGCGAGGCCATCCAGCCTGCGACGGCGCTACCTGGCGGCGCCCTGCTACCGCTGCGCAACGGCGGGATCCTGCAGGCGAGCCTCACCCCGAGCCCCGTGTTCCAGGGCTTCCAAGGCGTCCTGGACTCGAGCGGCAGGGCCGCGCCGACGCTGTTCGTGCCGCCCGTGCCGCCGCTGGCGGGCCTCGACCTCTACCTCGCCGGGCTGACGTTCGATCCGGCGCTGCCGGCCGCGCGCGTGGTGACCAACTGGCGCCGCGTCCGGCTGCGCCTGTGACGTCGCCCGTACGCACCACGGGCGCGACGGGGACCGCCCGGCCCCCTCGCGCCCGCGCTGCGATGTGCTGACTCTGCGCCGGTGAGGACCTACTCCTCGCCGATCGCCGCCGCCACCAGGCAGCCCTTGGCGACCGCGGTGAGGGCTTCTTCGCTGCGGAAGATCTTCCCGACCGGGATCGGGAAGTCGATCTTCGAGAACTCCTCGCGGAAGACCTCGATGAAGCCGCCGACCATCGACGTCCCGCCCGCGCAGGCGATGTCGATCGGCTCGCTGAAGCTGGGCATGTTCTGGCCCGACTCGAAGCGCGACTTGATGTTCTCGAGCACGTAGCTGATCAGGCTGCGGTAGTAGATCGCGACCGCCTCTTCCTCGCGGCTCTTGGGGTCGCGGATGTCGATGCCGCGCTCCTTGATCGCCGTGGCCTTGCTGCGCGGGACGCCCAGCACGTGGGAGACGTTCTTGTCGATCCAGTCGCCGCCGCGCGCCACCGAGAACGACAGACACGGGATCGACTTGTAGGCGATGCAGGCGTTGGCCATGCCGCCCCCGAAGGAGAGGCCGATGCCGGTGAAGTCGTTCTCAGCCAGCTCGGAGAAGACCACCGCGTGCGCCTCGTTGATGGCGTGGGCCTTGTAGCCGAGCTTGTTGATCATGCTCTCGAACAGGCCCTGGTGGTAGACGACGTTGTTGTCGACGTCCAGCGACTCGGCGGGCACGCAGAAGTAGCAGTTCTCGCCGGGCTCCTGCGGCTCACCCAGGATCTTCTGGATGATCATCTTCATCATCGGCAGCGCGTCCTGCTCGCTCGGGCTGACGAGGCCGTCGGCCATCGGGCGGCGGGTCTCACGGCCGAACACGTTGGCCAGCTCGAACGCGGCCTCGCCGATCACCACCAGCTTGCCGTTGTGGACCACGTAGGGGACCTTGAGCTTGGTCAGCATGTTCTTGCTGTAGACGTCGCTCGGGATGTCCAAGAACGCGTTGCGCTCGACGTTGACGGTGATGCCGCCCTCGTCGTTCTGCACGGCCGCCGCGAGGTTCGCGGTGCCCACGTCGAGGCCCTTGCCGAGGCCGATCGCGGTCTCGGTCGTCTGGTCGATGTCGGAATGGATGTCGTCTTGCGTAGTCATGGCTTGTCCGCCTTCTCTTTCCCTTTGGAGGTGTGTGCGTTCGGGCGCGTCCGTGCTCAGCCGCCGCCCTTGAGTTTCTTCAGCTTGGCGAGGTTGGCCGCGATCCCGCCGGCGGCCTTCTGCTTCACCTTGATGTTGTCCATGTTCGACTCGAGGTCGGCGTCGCCGCCGCTCTCGAACACGCTGCCGAGGTCGACGGGCGCGTCCCCGCCGACGGCGGCGCTGATGCCCATCTTCTTGCCGAAGGAGTCGAGGCGGTCGTTGAGCGCGCCCGCCAGCTTGTCGAAGGCCGCCGTGAGGTCGGCGCCGCCTGGCGCCGACTCCTGACCGGAGGGCGGCTGCTGGGCGACGCTCGCCTTGACCTCGGCGAGCTCTTGGATCATCGACCGCATCACGTCGGCGGGCACTGCCGGCTGCGCTTCGGCCGCCGACTGCGCCTCGCGCCGCGCGGTCTCGAGCTCGTCCTGCACCGCTTGCAGCTCGGAGTTGGCCAGCGCCAGCTCCTGGGTGAGCGCCTGGAAGCGCGCCTGCAGCGCCTCGAAGTCCCGCTCGCTGGCCTCGAGCTGCGCCTCGTTCTCGCGCGCGACCTCGAGCTCCTGCTCCCGCTCGCGGAGCACGGTCCGGAACTCAGCGCGGCTCTTCTCGACGAGCGCGTCGACCGCGTCGCGGTCGAGCAGCCCCGACTCCTCGACCGCGGCGTGCACGGCCTCGCTGACCATCTGCGCGATGTGCTCGGCGCGGATCAGGCGGACGCGCTTGCGGCCTTCGTTGGCGAGCTCGTCGAGCGTCGCGGTGCGCGACCGCGCCGACAGCTGTTCCTTGATCTCGTTGACGCTTTCCATGGGCCTCACGTGTGCGCCGCGGGGGAGCCGCAGACGTGGGCTTCATCGGGAACTTGCCTGAGGAACTTGAGGGCCTCGGCGGCGGCGCGGCGTCTCAGCCGGAGACCGCCCTGCGACGCCAACGACCGGGGCCTGTCGAAATCCCCGACACCAGGCGCTGCGGCTCCGGGTCAGAACGTGACGCGCACGCCGATGACGAAGTTCCGGCCGAGGCTGTTGCTGCCCGATCCGTGCACGCGGTAGTCGACGTCGGTGACGTTCTCGAGCGCGCACTGGAGGCTGGCGCGCTCGCTGATCTGCCAGCCACAGCTGAGGTTCCAGATCGTGTAGCTCGGCGTGCCGCCGGGCGGGATCCGCTGGGTGTCGGCCTGATCGCGGAACGAGAGCTTGTCGGCGTCCTCCGCGCGCACGATCGAAGTCGCCGCGTGGAAGCTCCCCTCGACGTTCTCCCAGCGCAGCCCGACGACGTTCTGAAGCGGCATCAGGCGCGACGGGTAGTCCTCGCTCAGGCCCGTCGGGTTGTTCGGGTCCTGGAAGTTCGAGATCCGACCGTACTGGTAGCTGTGCGCGCCGAACAGCTCCGTTCGCGCCGCCACCTCCAGCGCGTAGCTCAGCTCGACGCCCTGGATGTAGCCGTCGCCGACGTTGCCCTTGGTCACGACCGGGTCCCCCGCCACGTTGGTCGTCCCGGTCGGAAACCGCAGGATCTGGTCCTCGATATCGGTGTAGAACCAGGCGGCCTGCGCCGACGCCCAGCGATTGCGCAGCTTGGCGCCGACCTCGTAGCCGAGGAAGCGCTCCTCGTCGAGGTCGGTGACGGGGATCTCCTGCTCGCCGCTGCGGGCGATGCCGAAGCTGGTCAGGTCGGTCAGGGACGGGGCACGAAAGCCCTGGCTGGCGCCCGCGTAGACGTTCAGTTCGTCGGTGACGTGCAGCAACCCGCGGATGTTCGCCGTGAACTCGTCCCAGTCCTCGCGGATGCCGATCCGGCCGCTGGTGACGGGGTCGCGCACGCTGTCGGCGTCGACGGCCGCGTAGGTGTAGCGCACCCCGGCCTCGACGCGGACGTCCTCGCCCACCTCGAGCACGTCCTGCACGAACACGCCCAGCAGGTCGTAGGTCGAGTCGTCGCCGACCTTGCCCTGGATCTCGTCACCGGGTCGGGAGACGTCCCGGCGACGAGAGCTGTCGACGTGGTCTCGGTAGAAGTCGACGCCATACGTCAGATGTCCGAACGGGGAGTCGCTCTCGAACTGCGCGAACGCCCCCAGCGTCCCCACCGTCGACGCGTCCAGGGTCGAGGCCCCGCTCGAGCGCACCCGGTCCTCCACCCACTCCTGCGTCTGCCAGGAGACCGAGAGCTTCATCGAGTCGAGACCGCCCTCCATGCCGTGCTTGTGCAGCTGCAGGTAGGTCAGTCGACGCTCCTGGTCGCTGTCCCGACGCCGGTCTGAGCCAACCGACGTCCCGCGCCAGGAGATCCCCTGGTCCGTCGAGTGGGTGCGCGGCACGTCGTCCTGCGAGTAGTCCTGGTGCAAGAAGACCAGCCGGGTGTCCTCGGCGAGCCAGTGCTCGAGCTTGACGTCGTAGCCGTCCTCCTCGTGCGACGTGTTCGGCTGGACCCCGGTCGCGCGGCCGCCTTCGATGTCGCCGAGCGACCGGGCGCTCCCGCCGATCAGCACGCCCGTGCGCAGCCCCCGCTCATCGGTGAAGCCGACGTGCAGCTCACCGCGCGCCGCGACCGAGCCCTCGGCGCTGCCGTACCGGGCGTAGGTCTCGCCGCCATACGCGAGGCCGTCCGCGGCGTAGCGGGAGGGGTCCTTGGTGAACACCTGAACCGTGCCGCCCACCGCGTCGCTGCCGTAGAGCGTCGACGCCGGCCCCCGCAGCACCTCGACGCGCGAGAGCGACATCGGATCGATCGTCGCCCAGTACTGGTTGGGCCCGGCGCGGAACGTCGAGTTGTTCAGGCGGATGCCGTCGATCAACAGCAGGTTGTTGTAGCCCGTGAAGCCGCGCAGGTAGGGCGAGCCCTGGCCCGGCGAGGTCTCCTGGACGAACGTGCTCGGCAGGTTTCGCAGCGCCTGCGGGACCGAGCGGAACTGGCCCTCCTCCAGGGCCTGCAGGTCGACGACGTCCACCGAGCGAGGCGCCTCGAAGGGGTCCTCCTCGGTCCGCGACGCGGTGACGACGACGGGCTCGGCCCCTCCCTGCCCTCGCGCCCCAGGCGCCTGCAGGCTGACCGCCTGTGCGAGCAGCGACGACGCGAGCAAAGAGCAGGAGGCGGCCGGAACGTACGG
>CAZTQF010000068.1:0-8846 GCA_964615255.1 uncultured candidatus Brocadiaceae bacterium
GTGGACGGCGGCCTCGCCCACGAGCTGGTGCAGGGGCTGTTGGGGGGCGACAGGATCACCGTCGGGCGGCTCGTCGACGACGAGCGCCGCAGCCCGTCGCAGCTGCTCGCAGCGGGCTTCGAGCCGGCGCTCCGCGAGATCGGGGCGCGCTGGCAGAACGGCAAGATGGCGCCGAGCGTCGAGCACGTCGCGTCGCGGCTCGCGCACGAGTTCATCGGGCGCGCCGGCCGCCGGGTCCCGGCGCCGCCGCCCGACGCGCCGCTCGTCGCGATGCTGAGGGTCGAGGGGGACGACCACTCGCTCGGGCAGGATTGCCTGCGGGTGCACTTCGCGGCGGCGGGGCTGCGCGCGCGCCCGTTCTCGGCGGAGCCCGGCCGCGACGTGCTGCTCGACCAGCTCGTCTGTAGCGGCGCGGCCGCCGTGGCGGTCTCCTGCATGCTCCCTGCGCAGCTGCTGCGGGTGCGCGACGTCATCCGATGGCTGCGCAGCGCGCCGGCGCTCGCGACGCTCCCGGTGCTCGTCGGCGGCGGCATGTTCGCGGACGTCCCGCAGCTCGCGACGCAGCTCGGCGCGGACGGCACCGCCGTCGACGGCAGCAGCGCCGCCGAGGAGCTGGCGCACGCGCTGCTCGGCACGGCGGCCGGCGCCGCGCGCTGAGGCGCGCAGCGGCTAGACGTCGTCCAGCGCGCCGGTGCTGTCGGCGAAGGAGTCGACGTCGACGCCGAGCCGCCGCAGCAGCGTCACGTAGAGGTCGCTGAGCGGCCGGTCCTCGTAGTCGAACTCGCGCTGCCAGGGCTCCGTGCCGCCGCTCCACGAGCCGCCGAAGACGTTGTCGCCCGCGTAGTTGAGGTAGCGGCCGTGGCGGAAGCCCATGTTGTCGGCGCCGAACAGGATCAGCGGGTAGTTGCGCGACAGGTGGAACGCGCTCGACGCCGAGCCGAACAGCACCAGGGTGTTGTCGAGCAGCTTGCCGTCGCCGCCGGCCTCCGGCGTGGTCGCCAGCTTGTCGAGGAAGCGGCGCAGCTCCTCGCACAGGAAGCGGCAGTAGAGGCCGAAGTTCTTCCAGCCGCCGGGGTTCTTGGTCTCGTGCGACAGCTGGTGGGCGAGCGGGAAGCCGATCGCGCGCGACAGGTAGTCGCTGATTCCGACGCTGTTCTCGCGGCCGATCTGGTAGGTCACGACGCGCGTCGAGTCGGTCTGCAGCGCCAGGAACATCAGCCCGAACATCGCCTGCAGGTAGTTGCGCGAGTCCTCCGGGCCGACGTCGAGCTGCAGGTCGTGGCGCTCGACCTTGGGCAGCGGCACGTCGACCCAGCGCTTGGCCTTGTGGACCTGCTGCTCGGTGGCGCGCACCGCGTCGAGGTAGTCGTCGAGCGAGGCGCGGTCGTGGCCGCTCAGCCGCTTGCGCAGCGCGCGCGCGTCCTCCAGCAGGTCGTCCAGCGCGGACTCGTCCAGCGCCAGCCGGCGCGCGGCGTCTTCGTCGCTGGTGACGAACAGGGCGTCGAAGATCTGCTTGGGCTTGTGCGCGGCCGGGATCGCTCGGCCCTGTCGGTCGAACGACAGCGTGTGCGCGCCGCGCGCCGTGCCGGTGCCGCCGTCGGTAGACATCACCAGCGACGCGAACCGCGTCTGGTGGCCGATCCGCGCCGCCAGCTCTTGGTCGAGCGAGATCGAGTTCTTGTAGTCGTCGCGGGCGCCGGTGTCCGCGCCGGTCAGGAACTGGTCGGCGTTGGAGTGGCCGTGCACCGCGCGGACCCTGGGGTGCGACAGCCCCGACAGGATCGTCATCCGGTCCCGCAGCGGCGCGAGCGGCTCGAGACACTTGGTCAGCCGGAAGTCGCGGCCGCCGCCGTGCGGAAACCACGACCAGTCTTCGTAGGCGGGATCCTCGGGCAGCGGCATCGGCACGCCGTCCGGCTGATAGGCGCAGACGAACCGCTTGGGTCGCTCGACCTGCCAGCCGCCGAACGACTCGAAGCACGGCAGCGTCAGCGCCGCCGCGGTGCCGCGCAGGAACCGGCGTCGATCCAGCTTGTCGAGGTCGATCTTCATGTCGGGTCTCTCAGCGGGCCGCGAACAGGTCGCTGGTCACGATCTCGCGCACCATGGTAGCAAGTCCGTCGCCGCGACGGCGGACCGCGGCGGTGATGTCGTCGATCGCCGCGAGGTCGCCGAACGTCAGCGGTCGGCCCAGCGCGAACGTGGTCAGTTTCCGGACCAGCGCACGCACCAGCTGGTCCTGGCGGTGCAGCAGCAGGAACCGCTTGAGGCCGTCCATTCCGTCGAGGCGCTGGTCGTTGAACAGCACGCCGACCGCGTCGACGGGCTCGCCGTCGATCTGGTCGCGCCAACCACCGATCGCGTCGTAGTTCTCGAACGCGACGCCCCACGGGTCGATCTTCTGGTGGCAGGAGCGGCACGCGGCCTGATTCCGGTGGTCCTCGATGCGCTCCTTGAGCGTCATCTGGGCGATGCGCGGATCCGCGAGGTCGATCTCGGGGACGGCGGCCGGCGGCGGCGGCGGCGGGTCGTCGAGCAGCCGCTCGAGCATCCAGATGCCGCGCTTGAGCGGGTGGGAGTCGGTGCCGTCCGAGTTCATCGCGAGCACGCCGCCCTGGGTCAGCAGGCCGCCGCGCCGGTGCTCCGGGCGGAGCGCGACCGGGCGCAGCTCGTTGCCGACGACCGCGTCGGTGCCGTAGTGGGCGGCGAGGCGCTCGTTGGCCATCGCGAAGTCCGAGTGCACGAAGTCGAGCACGCTGCGGTCCTCCTGCAGCACCTGCTGGAAGAACGCGATCGGCTCGCGCCGCATGGCCTCGTGCAGCGCCGCGTCGAACCGGGGGTGCGCCTTGCGGTCGACCTCGAGGTAGTCCAGCAGCGCGAGGTTGAGCCACTGCCGCACGAACCGCTGCCCGAACCGTCGCGCCCGGGGTGCTTTGAGCATCCGCGTGACCTCTTTGTCGAGGCCGCCGCGATCCCGCAGCCTGCCGTCGCGCGCGGCCGCGAGCAGCGCCTCGTCCGGAGCGCTGCACCAGAGGAACAGCGCCAGCCGGGTCGCGAGCTCGTGGTCGGCGAGGCGGCCTTCGTCTGCCGCCGTCGACAGGTAGAGGAAGTTCGGCGAGGCGAGCGCCGACGCCATGACCTCGACGAGCGCCTGCTCGGCGGTCTCACAGCGGTCGCGGAGCGACCCGAACAGCTCGGTCTTGCGCTCGAGCTCGCGCGCGGTCGGCGGTCGCCGCCAGGCGCGCGCCAAGAACGCTTCGAGCGTCTGCTCTGCGTAGGTCTCTTCGTCCGCGCCGCCCCGAGCCGGCAGCAGCGCCGTGTGGGTCTTCGGCGGCCACTGCTCGTAGACGGGTGCGGTGACCTCGACGTGCTCGATCAGCAGCGCTGCGCCGCTGCGCGCCGCGTTGTCGATGCGCAGGTATTCCGACGGGTTGGGCAGGTCGCCCATCTTGTTGACGCCGCGCACCGAGTTGCGGGGGTAGATGCTCGGGATCGGCAGCGACCACTCGTAGACCGCGGGCGCGTCTTCCGTGGCTTCGACGACGACGTCGCCCTGCGACACGACCACGTGCGCGCGCGAGTCGTTGCTCGCCTGCCAGCCGTAGACGAGGCGGATCCGCGGCGGGCGCTCGCCGCCGCGCTCGCTGCGCGCGGCCCGGAGCCGGACGCGCAGGGTGCCGCGCTCGGGAACGCGGTCGCCCAGCTCGACGCGGATCCCGCGCTGCGGCGGCACGTGCGCGAACGTGTCGCCGGCAGGCGGCAGCGGCCTCAGCTGCTCGGACGGCGGCCACGCGAACTGGCCGCCGTTGTAGTTCCAGCGGGTCCGTGCGGTGCGGCCGCTGCTGCGCTCGACGTAGTGCACCTGGTTGCGGTTGGCGCGTAGCCGCTGGTCGAGCTTCTCGAGCTCAGCGGCCAGCTTGTCCGGATCGCCGCCGTGTTTCTTGCGGAGCCCGTCGCGCTGCCCGTCCTGGTGCCGCCACTCGCGCGCGGCGACCTCGTGCATCGGCAGCGACCACTGCAACGGCGCCGGCCGGGGGCCGGAGACGGTCGCGAGGCGGAGCGCCTTGCGCGCCGCGTCGAGGTAGGCGCGGAAGCTGATCGACGAGATCTGCAGCGTCTCCGAGGAGTTGGTGAAGCCGTCCTCGGACGGCGGGTCCGGCGGCAGGTCCTCGGTGAAGTCGTAGGAGACGCCCAACAGGTCCTGCAGCGCGTAGCTGTACTCGTAGCCGGCCATGCGCCGGAACGAGGTGTGCGGCGCCGCCGCGCGGCGCGCCCGCGACGCCCGCTGGCTCTCGGTCGATAGCCACTCGACGACCGCGCCCTGCTCCTGCTCGGTCAGCGGCTCCTCGTCCTCGGGCGGCATCTCGCCGTTGCTGACCGCGGCGAGCACGTCGAGCCACCAGTCGACGTCGTCGCCTCCGAACAGGTCCGGATCGAGCGTGTCGAGCCGGACGTCGCCCTTCTGCCGCTTCTCGCCGTGGCAGCGGAAGCACCTGCGCTCGAGCACGGGTCGGACCGCGACGCGGAACTGCGCGAGGTCCGGGGTGGTCGCGGTCTCGGTCCCTGCCGTCGCCTGAGCCGCTCCCGCGTACTGGGAGCGGGTCGCCCCCTGCGCTCGCAGCGCGGCCCAGTCGGTCGACTGCGACGGCGCCGACAGCGACAGCAGAACCGCGGCTGCGATCAGCAGCGAAGCTCGGCGCAGAGAAGACATCGGGTGCAGGGCGATGCGGGCGAGCATACCCGGTCGTCGGCCGCGTCGACTCAGCGGGGGTCGGAACACGCGAACGCGTGGCGCCGGTGCGCAAAGCCCTGAACGCGCGCGCGGCGCACTTCCACGCCGTCACCCTGCAGCAGCAGCGCCTGCCTCTCGGCCGCGTCCGGCTGCTGCGAGAGCCTGCCGCCGGCCGCGACGACGCGCCACCAGGGCACGTCGCTGCCCTCGGGGACCGCGGCCATCGCGTAGCCGACGTGCCGTGCGACGTTCTTGCTGCCGAGCGCGGCGCCGACGTCGCCGTAGGTCGTGACCGCTCCGGGCGGGACCTGCCGCACCAGCGCGAAGACCTGCTCGTGAAACCCCGGGCCGACGATGCGCTGCGGGCCGTGGCGAGCGGGATCGTAGGGGGACATCGGGCGCCTACGGCATCCGGGCGACGTAGGCCTCGATGCGCTGGAGGAAGTCCTGCGCCAGCGTCGGGCCTTCGAGCGTGCACACCTGCTCGCCGTCCTCGTAGACCGGGGCGCGCGGCGCCTCGCCGGTCCCGGGCAGCGAGATGCCGATGTGCGCGGCCTTGGACTCGCCGGGGCCGTTGACGACGCAGCCCATCACCGCGACCTGCAGGTTGGCGGCCTGCGGCTTGTCCTTCTTCCACGCGGGCATGCGCGCGACCAGGAACTGCTCGACCTCCTGGCTGAGCACCTGGAAGTAGCTCGACGTCGTGCGGCCGCAGCCAGGGCATGCCGTAACCTGCGGCAGGAACGGCCGGATGTCCATCGACTGGAGGATCTGCTGCGCGATGCGCACCTCTTGGGTTCGGGAGCTGCCGGGCTCTGGCGTCAGCGAGACGCGGATCGTGTCGCCGATGCCGTCCTGCAGCAGGATCCCGATGCCGGCGGTCGAGCTGACGATGCCCTTGCTGCCCATGCCGGCCTCCGTCAGGCCGAGGTGCAGCGCGTAGTCGCAGCGATCGGCGAGCGCCCGGTAGACCCGTACGAGCTCCTGCACCCTGCTGATCTTGCAGCTGAGGATGATCTGCTCGCGCTTCAGGCCGAGCTCCTCGGCCGCGGCCGCCGAGCGCAGCGCGCTCTGCACCATCGCCTCGAGGAACACCGCCTGCGCGTCCTGCGGGATCGACGACTGCGCGTTGGTCTCCATCAGGTCGTCGAGCAGCTCCTGGTCGAGCGAGCCCGCGTTGACGCCGATGCGCACCGGCTTTTCGTGGTCGACGGCGCACTGCACCATCGTCGCGAAGTTCTTGTCGTGGTTGGCGCCCTTGCCGACGTTGCCGGGGTTGATGCGGTACTTGGCGAGCACGTCGGCGCACTCGGGGTGCTTCTGCAGCAGGACGTGGCCGTTGTAGTGGAAGTCCCCGACGATCGGGACGTCGACTCCCATGTCGTGCAGGCGCCGCTGGACCTCGGGCACGGCGGCGGCGGCTTCTTGGGTGTTGACGGTGACGCGCACCAGCTCGCTGCCGGCGTGGTAGAGCTCTGCGACTTGCTGGGCCGTGCTCTCGGCGTCCGCGGTGTCGGTGTTGGTCATCGACTGCACCCGGACCGGGTGGTCGCCGCCGACGGAGACGCCGCCGACCTGGACGGGCACGGTCTTGTGTCGCTCGGGCACGAACATGGGCGGAGCACGATAGCCCGCGCGGCCTGCCTCGACCAGCGCTTGGCTGCGTCCGCGCGGCGGCGCGGCGCGAACCCGTCTCTGTGCCGCGCCGCGCCCGCTCTGAGACTCCACCGCTGCCGTTCTCCGGCCCCGTGCACGTGGTCTGGTTCAAGCGGGACCTGCGCGTCGCGGATCACGAGGCGCTCGCCGCGGCCGCCGAGCGTGGGCCCGTGCTGGCGCTCTACGTCTTCGAGGACGAGCTGCTGGCGGCGCCCGAGGCGGATCGCGGCCACTACGGGTTCGTGCTCGATGCGCTCGGAGCGCTCGACGCGGCGCTCCGCCGGCTGGGCGCGCGGCTGACGGTGCGACGCGGCGAGATGCCGCAGGTGCTGGACGCGCTCGACCGGGACCTGCAGCCGTTCGGCGGGATCGCCCACGTCTACGCGCACCAGGAGTGCGGCAACGGCCTCACCTATGCGCGGGATCGGCGCGTCGCGCGGTGGCTCGACGAGCGCGGCGTCGGGCTCTCGGAGTTCGTGCAGGACGGCGTCGTGCGTCGGCTGCCGAGCCGCGACGGGTGGAGCGGTCGCTGGCAGCGCCGAATGAAGCGGGACCTCGTGCCGACCCCGTCTCGGGTCCTCGGCGTCGACCCCGAGGGCGGCCGGTTCGACCACGGCGCGCTGCCGACGCTCGACGAGCTGGGTCTGCCGCCGACGACCGTGCGTGACGACCTGCGGCAGCGAGGCGGAGAAGCCCTGGCGCAGCAGACGCTCCGCACGTTCCTCTTCGAGCGCGGCGCGTCCTACCAGCGCGCGATGTCCTCGCCGCTCGCAGGCTGGGAGGCGTGCAGCCGGCTGTCGCCGCACTTCGCGGTCGGGTCGATCTCGCTCAAGACCGTGCACCACGAGCTGAGCGCGCGCCAGCGCGAGCTGCGCGAGATGAGCCCCGCCGAGCGCGGCACGTGGGGCGCTGCGACGCGCAGCTTCGCGGGCCGCCTGCGCTGGCACTGCCACTTCATGCAGAAGCTCGAGGACGAGCCGGCGCTGGAGTTCCAGAACCTCAACCGCGCGTTCGACGGGCTGCGGGAGGACGACTTCGACCCGGCGCGATACGAGGCGTGGCGGCAGGGCCGGACCGGCTACCCGATGGTCGACGCCTGCATGCGCTGCCTGGCCGAGACCGGCTGGCTCAACTTCCGCATGCGGGCCATGCTGGTGTCCTTCGCCGCGTATCACCTGTGGCTGCACTGGCGACCCGTCGGCATGCACCTCGCGACCAAGTTCGTGGACTTCGAGCCGGGCATCCACTGGAGCCAGACCCAGATGCAGAGCGGCGTGACCGGCATCAACACCGTGCGCATCTACTCGCCGACCAAGCAGCTGCAGGACCAGGACCCCGACGGCGTGTTCGTGCGCCGGTGGGTGCCGGAGCTCGCGCGGGTGCCGGACAAGCTGCTCGCCGAGCCGTTCCGGATGACGCGCGCGGAGCAGGGCGACGCGGGCTGCGTCATCGGCGGCGACTACCCGGCGCCGATCGTCGACCACAAAGAGGCGGTGCAGGCCGCCAAGGACCGCGTCTACGCGGCGCGGCGGACCGACGAGGCCAAGGCCGAGGCGAAGCGCGTCTACGAGCAGCACGGCAGCCGGCGGCGTCCGCGCCGTCGCGCCGGAGGTGCGACCGCGTGAGCGCCCGGCTCGTCGCGGTGGTCGGCGCCGGCGTCGCCGGCCTCGCCTGCGCGCAGCGGCTGCGCGAGGCGGGCCGCCACGTCGTCGTCTTCGACAAAGGGCGACGGCCCGGCGGGCGCGTCTCCACGAGGCGACACGATGGCCTGCAGTTCGACCACGGCGCGCAGTTCTTCACGGCGCGGGATCCACGCTTCGTGGAGGTCGTCGCGCGCTGCGAAGCGGAGGGCTCGGTCGCGCGGTGGAGCGGCCCGTTCGCGACGCTGCAGGGCGGCGTGCGGGGCGAAGACCCTCGCGAGGGCGCCGTGCGCTACGTCGGCGCGCCCGGCATGTCGGCGCTGGCGCGCGCGCTCGCCGGCGGGCACGCGGTGCAGAGCGGCGCGCGCGTCGAGCGGGTGCTGGCGCACGACGGCGGCTTCGTCCTCGAGCTGAGCGGTCCGGACGCGGCGGCGCCGTCGCGAGAGGGCCGCTTCGACGAGGTCGTGCTGGCCGTGCCGCCGCGGCAGGCCGCCGAGCTGTTGCGCGACCTCGACGGCGAGGCGCTGCGCGCGGCGGAGCGGCTGTCGGGCGCGCTGCTCCCGAGCCTCTGCGCGATGGTGGCGTTCGACGTCGCGGTCGCGGGAGCGGACGGCGGCATGTTCGTCGTAGACGACGAGGTGCTCGGCTGGGCCGCGCACGACGGCGGCAAGCCGGGCCGCGGCGGCGCGCCGACCTACGTGCTGCACGGTGCTGCCGAGTGGTCGCTGCAGAACTACCAGCGCCCGCCCGAGGAGTTCGCCGCCGGCCTGGTCGCGGCGTTCGGCCGCGCGCTCGGCCGCGCCGGCGGATTGCCTGCG
>CAZTQF010000069.1:0-8829 GCA_964615255.1 uncultured candidatus Brocadiaceae bacterium
ATCCCGAACGCCAACCGGGGCCACCTGCGCCAGGACGAGGTCACGCTGCAAGGACTGCTGCAGGGCGCGGGCTACCGGACGGGCCACTTCGGTAAGTGGCACCTCGGCACGCTGACCAAGACGCTCTCAGAATCCAACCGGGGCGGGCCGCGCGGCGTCGCGCACTACGCGCCGCCGTGGGAGCGCGGCTTCGACGCGTGCTTCTCGACCGAGGCCAAGGTGCCGACCTTCGACCCGATGAAGCACCCGCTGACGGGAAAGCCCTACGGCACGCACTACTGGACCGGCCCGGAGCAGCGCGTCGAGCGCGACCTCGACGGCGACGACTCCAAGGTGATCATGGACCGCGCGCTGCCGTTCGTGCGGCGCGCCGTCGCCGACGAGCAGCCGTTCTTCTGCGTGGTCTGGTTCCACGCGCCGCACCTGCCGTGCGTCGCGAGCGACGCGGACCGGGCGCGCTACCGCGCGTTCGACGAAGCGACGCAGCACTACTACGGCTGCATCACGGCCATGGACCGCGAGGTCGGCCGGCTCCGCGCGGCGCTGGACGGCCTCGGCGTCGCCGAACAGACGATGCTCTGGTTCTGCTCGGACAACGGCCCCGAAGGCAAGGCCGACAAGGCGCCGGGGTCGGCCGGCGGGCTGCGCGGCCGCAAGCGCAGCCTCTACGACGGCGGCACCAGGGTCCCAGGGATGCTCACGTGGCCGGGCACGGTCCCCGCCGGGCTCGTCGTCGACACCTTGGCGTGCACGAGCGACTACCTGCCGACGATCGCGAGCTGGCTCGAGCTATCCGTCGACGCAGGACATCGCCTCGACGGCGTCGACCTCCGCCCTGCGCTCGCCGCCGCCGGGGACGGAGTGGCGCTGCCGCGCAAGGCGCCGGTCGGGTTCGAGTCCGCGCGGATGGCGACGTGGACCGACGACCGCTTCAAGCTGGTCGCCCACCTCGAGCGCGCGGCCAAGGGCACCAGCGGGCCGCCCGCCGTCGCTCGCGTCGAGCTCTACGACCTCGCCGGTGACCCCGCAGAACGCGAGGACCTCGCCGAAGACGACCCCGAACGCACAGCCGCCATGCGCGCCCAGCTGCGGGCCTGGCGAGCGTCGATCCGACAGCGGCCTTGATTGCGAGGGCGGACGTGCTAACTCGAACGCACCATGCCCAAGAAGATCGACTGGTACTATCACCGCAAGGGTTGAACGAGCTGCAAGCGCTCGGACGCCTTCCTCGAGGAGGCCGGCGCCACCGTCCGTGAGACGGTCAACGCCAGCAAGGAACGCTTCGGCCCCGCCGACCTCGCCGCGCTGTTCGACGGCGCGAGCAAGATCGTGGTCGCCAAGGGCAAGAAGGTGCTGATCTTCCGCCCGGGCAAGGACGACTACGACGCCGCAGAGCTGCAGAAGGTCGCGATCGGGCCTTCGGGCAATCTCCGCGCGCCGACGTTGCGCGCCGGCAAGACCTGGTATGTCGGCTTCAGCCAAGAGGCCTACAGCTCGTAGCCGCTCGCGCGGCTGCACCCCGCCCCGCCGACCGGGGCGGAGGCCACAGGATCGCTGCCAACGGGCCTGCTACTGCAGCCCCATGCCGAGCGACAGCTTGACCGGCACCTGCACGGTCTCGACCTCGCGGAAGTAGGTGACCTTCACGGTCAAGGACTTCGGCCTTGAGGGGAGACCGAACGCGCGCGAGTAGGTCTTCTTGCCGCCGAAACCGAACGAGCTCGAGCCCATCGACTCGGCTTTCATGGGCGCGCCCTGCGCGTCGAGGAACTCGATCTCCTTGACCGCGTCCATCGGCTCCTTGGCGGAGACCTGCACGGTCACCTCGCTGCCGTCGAACTCGGAGTCGTCCACGGAGCTCAAGAACATCGGAACGGGCCCGCAGCTGATCTTGGCGCCCTCCTTGAGCTTGACCTCCTGCTGCGCGCTCGCGGTGCCCGACGCCGAACGCATGGCGACCTCAGCCACGAGCTCGATCCGGCCGGCACCCTTCGCGGGCAGCCCCTTGGTCTGGAACTCCAGCACGCACGCGTCCTTTGGCGCGTCGCCGAAGCTCGACCGCTTCGAGACCCAGAAGAAGAACCCCTTCGACGCGCCCTTGGCGAGGTCGGTGCCCTTGTCGTCGCGGAAGCGGACCAACTTGCTCTGCTCCGTGTCCACGGACAAGAGGGGCTTGCCCAGCGCGCGGACCGCGACCTCCATCGTCACGCCTGGCTCCCCGAAGGCGTCGACCCCCTTCAGCGTGGGCTTGCGACGCACCTCGAGCTTGATCGGCTCGACCTGCGGCGCCTGCGCGGCGACGAACGAGGCGGTGGAAAGCGCGATCAGCGCAGCCGAGATGGTGCATCGCATGGCCGAATCGTAGCCTGTCGCCGTCATGCACAGAACTCTCCGACCGCTCTCCCTGATCACCGTGATCGGCGCCGCGCTGGCGCCGCTCTGGGTCCAGGGCGCACCGCTCCAGAAGGCCTACGTCGACGGCGCCGGGCCCGGCTGGCGCGAGCTCACCCTGGACGACTTCGTCAACGTCAACGGCGACGCCGACACGTGGTCCGAGCAGGACGGCGTCATCACGTGCACCGGCAAGCCGAACGGCGGCGCGCGCACCAAGACGACCTTCACCAACTTCGAGCTGGTCGCCGAGTGGAAGCACCACGAGTTCGCCGGCAACTCAGGGATCTTCGTCTGGTGCCCGGAGTCGGCGTTCACCGACCTGCCCAAGGGCACGCTGCCGCGGCAGGGCATCGAAGTGCAGGTCCTCGACCTGGGCTACGAGGAGAACTGGCTCAAAAACAAGAAGCAGCACTCCAACTGGTTCACGAGCCACGGCGACGTGTTCCCGGTCGGCGGCTCGAAGATGACCGCCTTCACTCCCGAGATCACCTACAAGGACGACGCCGGCGCGCCGTTCAAGGTCGGCAACCCCACGAGCAGCCGCAGCTTCCCGACGATGCGGCTCACCAAGCCCGCCGGCGAGTGGAACCACTACTACGTCCGCGCGATCAACGGCGAGGTGCGGCTGTGGGTCAACGGCCGCGAGGTCACGGGCGGCAGAGACTGCTCGCCCAGCACCGGCTATCTCGCGCTCGAGAGCGAGGGCGCCAAGGTGCAGTTCCGCAACCTCCGCGTCCGCGAACTGCCGTAGCTCAGCGCTCTGACGGCGCGCCCGCCGAGCACGCCGACGGCGGCGCCGCAGAGCACGCGGGCGGCGCGCCGGCCGAACACGCGGGGGCCGCGCCGCCGCCGCTCCCGGGCGCTGCGCCCACGCGGTTCCAGGGCGCCTTCGCCAGCAGCAGGCCCATGCCGCACCAGTCGGTCAGCCCTGCGAACGTGAGGCCCGCGCCGACGAAGCCGGCCAGCGCGAAGAAGCCCTGGTGGAGCGTGAAGCCGAGCGTCACCCCGGTGAGCACGAGCAGGCCTGCCGCGATCCGCACCTGCCGCTCCAGCGACATCCGCGCAGCACCGCGCCGGGTCGCGCCGTCGGCCGCGCGGAAGGCCTCGATGCCGCCTTCGACGACCCGGAGTCCGCGGACCTGACGGGCCTCGAGGAGCTTGCGGGCGCGTTCGGCGCGCGCGCCCGAGCGGCACAGCAGCAGCCGCGGCGCCGGCGTCGCCCGCACCTCGTCGATGCGCTGCTCCAGCTCGTCGAGCGGCACCAGGCGCGAACCCTCGACGTGCTCGCCCGCGTATTCTGCCCCGGTGCGGACGTCGACGACGCTGACCGCGCCTCCTGCCTGGACGAGCTTGACGACCGCCGCGGCCGAAATGGTCGCCGGGATGTCGACGCCTTCTCGGTTGAGCCGCAGCAGGTCGGACATGTTGGCGGGCTGCGGCGGCCTGTTGGCGGTCAACTCACGCACGAACGTGTCGCGATCCGCGAGCCGCAGCCAGGGGTTGTCCTGGCGCTCGGCGCCGAGCGTCGACTGCACGCGGCCGGCGTAGTCGTGCCCAGGGAACACGATCGTGTCGTCGTCGAGGGGGTCGAAGACTCTTCGCAATGAGCCGAACAGCTCGCCCGCGTCGCCGCCCAGGAAGTCGGTGCGCGCAACAGCGCCGATCAGCAGCGAGTCCCCGGAGAACACCGCCCCGTCCACGCGCAGGACCATATGGTCGGGCGTGTGGCCGGGCGCGTGCAGCACCGTGACCGTCTGGCCTCCTAGCGCGAGCACCTCGCCGTCGCGCGGGTGCCGCGAGACTCCTTGGTGATGCGAAGCCTCGTGCGCGATCCGCGCGCCGCCCGTGCGCGCCGCGAGCTCGGCCGAGCCCGACGGGTGGTCTGCGTGGGTGTGGGAGTCGACTACGTAGGCGAGCTCCCAGCCGTTGTCGGCGGCCACCGCCGCCGCTTCCTCGACGAGGTCGAGGTGCACGTCGAGCGCGAGCGCCTGCTTGCTGACCGGATCGGCGAGCAGGTAGGAGCGGCAACCCTGAGGGTGCGCGAGCGGGCGGACGACGAGGCCGCCGATCGTCTGATCCGGCGGCGTGGCGGGCTGGAGGGCAGTCATGTTTGGCTCTTGACGGGTCGGTCGACCCGTCGATATATGCTCAGTTGATCATCTAGTCAAATATCGACGAGGCGGCCGAGAAACATGACGACCAAGCAACTCTCCGACGCCCAGCTGGAAGCCATCGCGCGGCGGTTCCGCGCGCTCGCGGTCCCGAGCAGGCTGCAGGTGCTCAACGCGCTGATGTCAGGTCCGCTGGGCATGTCCGCCCTGGCCGAGGCGACCGGCCTCGCGCAGTCGAACCTCTCCCGGCAGGTCACCGGCCTCGAGGACGCCGGCTGCGTGACCCGCAGCCGCGAGGGGCGCGAGGTCCGCGTCGCGATCTCCGACCCGACGCTGCGCGAGCTGTGCGAGCTCGTCTGCGGCGCGCTGGAGCGTCAGGCGTCGCAGCAGCAGCAGGCGCTGCGCGGCGCCTGAACGCGGGCCCCTCGCCGTCAGCGCGTCGGGTCCGCGAGCCAGTAGAAGCCGGCCGAGTCGACGAAGACGAGGTGGTCGCGGCGAGCCTCGTACCAGGCAGGCCAGCCCTCGCCGGCCGCCGGCGCGATGTCGGGGTGCACGTAGCGCGCGAGGCACCGCTCAGCGCGCTCGCGGTCCGCAGCGCTCTCGCCGCCGCCGCCCGCGGCCAGCGCGATCCATCGCTCCAGGCTCGCGCGCAGGTTGTTGGGCGTGCCGAGCGCCATCGCGTCCTCGTCGACCTCGAAGACCGTCTGGTAGCGCCCGTTCCGGTGCTGCTCCCCGCGGCCGCTGAACACGTAGGGCTGATACTTCGCGACCCACTCCTGCGCGCCAGCAAAGCTCGGCGTGTAGGTCGCGCGCCAGCGCTCGGTCAGCTGGTTCAAGAAGTGCTCTTCGACGCCGCGCCGGTAGCCCGTGTCCTTGCCGAGCACGGTGTAGACCCAGAGGATCTTCCGCGTCTTGCACACGTAGGGCACGGTCGCCTCGGCCCGCCTGCCGCGCATGTAGTGCAGCACATTGACGAGCGTCGTCTCGGCACCGTCGGTCAGCTCCGCCGGGTCTGCCGAGTAGCCCCAGTAGAAGTAGCGACCCTGGCGCGCGAGCGAGAGGCTCCCGAGCATCTTGGCCGAGTTGCCCTCCGCGAGGTTCTCGAAGCCGGGCACGTCGGTGAAGAAGCCCTCGTGGCTGACGATCGTCGGGTTCCAGCCCGACGGCTTGCCCTCCTCGAACTTCGCGAGCCGGTAGGTCGCGGGCACGCCGTCCGGGTAGAGCGGCGAAGTGTCGCCCGCCGCGTAGTGCGCAGGCCGCTCGCGCTCGACCCAATCGAACTTCGCCTCGCCGGGCGAACGGAAGATCTCGTGTTGCAGGGCCAACCCGTGGCCCAGGTGGTCCATGCAGATTCAGACGTAGCCCGAGGTCATGGCGACGCCGTGGGCCTCGACGAGCTCGGTGCCGAAGAACCCGACCGCGACGATCGGCGTCGTCGTCTGCGGGAACGCCAGCACGTGCTCACGGACCTTGGCGGTCTCGCGGAACCGCTTCGAGTCACAGAGCACCACCTCGGCGCGCTCGCACATCGCGGCGGTCGCCTCGGCGTAGGTCGTGACGTCGACGTCGAGCCCGCGCGCCGCCAGGAAATCCGCTATCCGACCGGAGCGCTCGTCGCGCGCTCCCGACACGAGCAGCACGGGGAACCCGCCGGGGCGCCCCGAGAGCTCGACGCGTTCGGGTGCGTGACACATCAGCTCGTCGCAGACCTGCAGCCACGCGGTCGCGCGCAGCTCGGCGCCCGCGCGCTGCGGCCGGATCGGCAGCCGCCAGACCGCCGCGCCGAACACCTTGCCGCCCTTGTCCGCGGGCGGCAGCAGCGGCCCCGCCGCCTCGTAGCCGCAGGCAGGGTCCAGCTTGAGTGTGACCGGCCCGCCGCCGCCGACGTCCCTGGCGTAGGCGTGGAACCCGTCGGCGAGGCGCAGCTCCAGCCGGAGCTCCCGATCCGTCGCGGTCGCTCGGACGTCGCAGTCCTGGGCGTGGGGAACGGAGACCGAGAGGCGCGCCTGCGCCACCAGCGGCGCGACGACGACGAGCAGGGTGGCGAGTACGGCGGCGCGGATCATCGGTCGCACGATACCGCGGCCGCCGTTGGGGACAGGAATGCGCGCAGGGATCTGCTAACGTGTTACGCCCGAAACCCACCCCGCCGCACCCGCCAGCCCCCTTCTTGGCACCATGACCGACGCCCCGAAGATCATCTACACGCACACCGACGAGGCCCCCGCCCTCGCCACCTACTCGTTCCTGCCGATCGTGCAGTCGTTCTGCTCAGGCACCGGCATCGACGTCGAGACCCGGGACATCTCGCTCGCGGGCCGCATCCTGGCCAACTTCGCGGAGTCGCTCACCGAAGAACAGCGCATCGGGGACCACCTCCAGGAGCTCGGCGAGCTCGCCCAGCGCCCCGAGGCCAACATCATCAAGCTGCCGAACATCAGCGCGTCGATCCCGCAGATGAAGGCCGCGATCCAAGAGCTGCAGGCCCAGGGCTATGCGCTGCCCGACTACCCGGACGAGCCCAAGGACGACGCCGAGCGCGCGACCAGGGCCCGCTACGACAAGGTCAAGGGCAGCGCCGTCAACCCGGTCCTGCGCGAGGGCAACTCCGACCGGCGCGCGCCGGCCGCCGTCAAGGCGTTCGCCAAGGCGCACCCGCACCGGATGGGCCAGTGGACGAGCGACAACAAGGCGCACGTCGCCTCGATGAACCAAGGCGACTTCCGCGCCAACGAGCAGGCGGTGACGGTGGCCGCGGCGACCGAGGTCAGGATCGAGCACGTCGCGGCGGACGGCGCCACCACCGAGCTCAAGGCAGGCATCGCGCTCGAGGCCGGCGAGGTCGTGGACGCGACGTTCATGAGCCGAAGGGAGCTGACCTCGTTCCTCGCGGCGCAGGTGAAAGACGCCAAGGAGCAGGGCGTGCTGTTCTCCCTGCACATGAAGGCCACCATGATGAAGGTCTCGGACCCGATCATCTTCGGCTACGGCGTGCTCGCCTACTTCGCGCCGGTCTTCGAGAAGCACGGCGAGCTGCTGTGCAAGCTCGGCGTCAACCCGCGCAACGGCTTCGGCGACGTCGTCGCCAAGATCCAGACGCTGCCCGCCGCTGAGCGCGAGCAGATCGAGGCCGACATCCAGGCCTGTTACGAGACCCAGGGCGGCATCGCCATGGTCAACTCGGACAAGGGCATCACCAACCTGCATGTGCCGAGCGACGTCATCATCGACGCGTCGATGCCGGTCGTCGTGCGCGACTCCGGCAGCATGTGGAACGCCGAAGGCGAGCTGCAGCAGTGCAAGGCGGTGATCCCGGACCGCTGCTACGCCGGGGTCTACCAGGCGGTCCTCGACGACTGCCGCGCGCACGGCGCGTTCGACCCGACGACGATGGGCAGCGTGCCGAACGTCGGCCTGATGGCCAAGAAGGCCGAGGAGTACGGCTCACACGACAAGACCTTCGAGGCGCCGTCCGACGGCACGATGCGCGTCGTCGACAAGGACGGCAACGCGCTGCTCGAGCACCACGTCGAGCGGGGCGACATCTGGCGCATGTGCCAGGTCAAGGACGCGCCCGTGCGCGACTGGGTCAAGCTCGCGGTCAGCCGCGCCCGCGCGACCGGCGCTCCGGCCGTGTTCTGGCTCGACAAGAACCGCGCGCACGACGCCCAGCTGCTGCGGAAGGTCGAGGCCTACCTGCAGGACCACGACACCGACGGGCTGGAGTTCCACATGCTGTCGCCGGTCGAGGCGTGCAAGCTCTCGCTCGAGCGCATCCGCCGGGGCGAGGACACCATCTCGGTCACCGGCAACGTGCTGCGCGACTACCTGACCGACCTGTTCCCGATCCTCGAGGTCGGCACGTCGGCCAAGATGCTCTCGATCGTGCCGCTGATGAACGGCGGCGGCCTGTTCGAGACCGGCGCGGGCGGCTCGGCGCCCAAGCACGTGCAGCAGTTCAACCAGGAGAACCACCTGCGGTGGGACTCGCTCGGCGAGTTCCTGGCGCTGGCGGCGTCGTTCGAACACATCGCCGAACGCTACGAGCACGCACCGGCGCGCGTCCTCGGCAAGACCCTCGACGAGGCCAGCGCCCAGTACCTGCTCCAGAACAAGGCGCCGTCGCGCAAGGTCGGCGAGCTCGACAACCGCGGCAGCCACTTCTACGTGGCGATGTTCTGGGCCAAGGCGCTCGCCGAGCAGACCGACGACCTCGACCTCGCCGCGCGCTTCGCGCCGGTGTACGAGGCGCTGGCCGCCAACGAAGAGGCCATCGTCAAGGAGCTCAACGAGGTCCAGGGGCCGGCGTGCAACGTCCGCGGCT
>CAZTQF010000070.1:0-8672 GCA_964615255.1 uncultured candidatus Brocadiaceae bacterium
GTCGGGGCGGGTCGTGAAGACGCGCAGCCGCTCGCCTTCGTGACCTTCGACGTCGAACGCGATCTCCGCTCCCTCGCTCTTGCCGATCCACTCGCGCTGCATCGTCTTGAGCGACTCGGACCAGTCGAGACCCTCGAGGTCCTGCAGGAGCCGCTCGGCGTACTCGGTGATCTTGAGCACCCACTGCCGCAGCGGCCGACGCTCGCACGGATGGTCCCCGCGCTCGCTGCGGCCGTTGATCACCTCGTCGTTGGCGAGCACCGTGCCCAGCGCCTCGCACCACCACACCGGCGCGTTCGACTCGTAGGCGAGCCCGCGGGCGTGCAACTGCTTGAAGATCCACTGCGTCCACTTGAAGTAGGACGGGTCGCACGTGCCGAACTCGCGGTCCCAGTCGTAGCTGAAGCCGAGCGTCTGCAGCTGGCGGCGGAAGGTCTCGATGTTCTGCGCCGTCGTCGTCGACGGGTGCGTGTTCGTCTGGATCGCGTACTGCTCGGCGGGCAGGCCGAACGCGTCCCATCCCATCGGGTGCAGCACGTTGTGGCCGGTCGCGCGCTTGTAGCGCGACACGATGTCGGTCGCCGTGTAGCCCTCGGGGTGGCCGACGTGCAGGCCCGACGCCGACGGGTAGGGGAACATGTCGAGCGCGTAGAACTTCGGCTGCTCGGGGTCGAAGTCGGGGTCGCCAGGGTTCTTGGCGCGGAACACCTTGTGCTCGCTCCAGAACTGCTGCCACTTGGGCTCGATGGCGGCGGGGTCGTAGGTCTGCTTCTGCTCGGTCATGGCGCTCTGAGGGCCGAGCAGTATGCCGGGGGCGGTCCGGCGACGCATCCGCAAACGGCGTCCGACGGCGGGCTCAGGGGCGCACGACGCGCAGGACGCCGCGCAGCGTCGGAGAGTCCGCGGCGCGCAGCCGCGCCTGCAGCCGCGCAGCCTCCGTGCGCGGTCCGTCCGCCCACGCGCGCAGTTCGCTGCGGCGCTGCTGGCGGCGCGCCATCGCGGCAGGGTCGCCGATCGGCGGCTTGCTGCGATTGAGCTCGTCGCGCAGCGCGTCGATCGCGACGGTGACGCGGCGCGCGGTCGCCAGCCGGGTCTCGATCACATGGCGCTGCTCGGCAGCGAGCGGCGCCGCGTCGTCGCGGACCTGCCCACCTACGAGCAGCTCGGCGCGCCCGTCGCCGTCCCAGTCACAGACGGAGAGCCGCAGCGGCGGATCGTGCTCCGCGACGCGCTCGAGCACTCGCGGCGCCGCGAGGCCGCGGCGCGTGCGCCGCACGAGCACCAGCGCGTCGCGCTCCTGCGCGACGACGTCGAGGTCGCCGTCGCCGTCCCAGTCGACGACCGCGAAGCTCCGAGAAGCCACCCCCAGCGCGTACGGGCGCGTGGCCAAGCCGTCCTCCGTGCCGGCGAAGACATGCAGCGCCGGCGTCGACACCAGCAGGTCTGCGCGCCCGTCGCCGTCCCAGTCGACCCGCGCGACCGCGCTCGGCTCGCCCGCGAGCGCGAGCGGCGCCCCGTCCGCGCCGCAGACCACCTCCGGCGCGCCGAACTGCCCCGCGCCGTCGTTGGCGCGCCACACGACCGTCACCGCCCCGCCGAGGCCGGGGGGATCGCCGCCGTGCAGCGACAAAAGGTCCAGGTCGCCGTCGCCGTCCCAGTCGACGAGGCGCGGCTCGACCGCGCTCTCGCAGGTCGGCGTCAGCGGGTGGCCAAGCGGCAGGGCGGCCGCCGCAAACCGGCGCGGCGCCGCGCTGAGGCCCGCGAACAGCTCCATGTCGCCGTTGCGGCTCACGAGCAGGTCCTCGACGCCGTCGCCGTCGACGTCCCCGAGCGCCGCCGAGATGCGGTAGTCACCCGGCACCGCGTCGAGGCGGGAGAACGCGGCCGACGCAGCCACCCCTCCGGGCGCGGCGACGCAGCCCGTCAGCGCGGCCGCGCAGGCCGCCGACCGTACGAACCTACCCAGCAGGTGCCCGCTCATCGGCTCCGGCTTAGGCGGCAGCAGGCGCCGCAGCAACTCGCAATCCCGCGCGCGCGCCGCGAAACTGCCGCGATGCGCTTCCCGAACGACACGGCCCTCCACATGAAGATGGCCGCGCTGGTGATCGTCTCGCTGTTCGTCGAGCACAACGCCCCCAAGTGGCTGCCGAGCTGGTCCGCGCCCCAGATCGGGGTGGTCACCTTCGTGCTGGGGCTCGCCTGGGTCACGCTGTTCGCCGCGCACCACGCGCAGGCGACGCAGGCGCGGCTCCGCGCGCTCGAGGACAAGCTCGAGCGCACCAACCAGCTCGCCGAGATGCTCGCCGACGAGACCCGCCAGCGCCGCGCCCTGCCGCCGCTGTAGATCGGACTCAGCGCTGCGCGAGCCGCAGCAGGAACCGCGCGTAGCGCGCCGCAGCGCCCTCGCCGTGGAGCACGAACAGCTCGGGCTCGATCAGCTCGACCTCCATGAGCACGGCGCCGCGCGCAGCGGGCACCAGGTCCACGCGCGCGTAGTCCGCGGGCTCCGGCAACATCGCGAGCACGTCCCGCGCCACCTCAACCTGCTCTCGGCTGGGCGCGAACGGCGCGGTGGAGCCGCCGTGCTCGGCGTGGATCAGGATCGACCCCTCGCGAGCGCGCTTGACGGCTGCGTGAGAGAACTCGTCGCCGAGAAAGGTCAGCGAGAGCTCGCCCGCCGTGCAGATCTCCGCCACCAGCGGCTGCACCAGGCCGTCGTAGCCGAGCGCCGCTGCCGCTGCCGCGAGCCCCGCGGCGTCGTCGCGGCGCACCACCGACAGCCCGCTCGCGCCCGCGCCGAAGACCGGCTTGACCACCGCTTCCTCGAGCGCGAGCTCGTCCATCGCCGCCGCGATCGCGCCGGCGACGGGCGCGACGCGCTGGGTCGGGGGCAGCGGCGCGCCGCGCGCTGCGAGGTCCAGCAGGTAGGACTTGTCCGCGTTCCAGCGCATCAGCGACGGCGTGTTCGTGGTCCGAATGCCCGCCTCCTCGAGCTGCTGAAGCCACGCGAGGAAGCGCGCGGGCGCCTCGGCGTAGTCCCAGGTCGAGCGCACCGCGACCAGGTCGCAGCGTTCGAAGGGCGCGAACGGGCCGTTCCACGGCGCCGCTGCGACGGCCACGCCGAGCTGCTCGAGCGCGGCTGCGATCGGCGCGTCGTCGGGCTGCAGCTCCGGCAGCTCGAGGCAGGTGGCGAACGCGATCGCCGTCACGGCTCAGCTCCGCGCGCGCGAGTAGCGGAGCACGAACGCCGGCGGCACGTTGCGCACGATCGGACCGACGCGCTCGAACCGCTCGAAGCGCTCGTCCATCAGCGCGCGGAACCGGCGCGCCGACCTCATCCCGTAGGCGTGCGCGTACTGGAAGGTGCGGAATTCGCCCCCTTCGGCGAGCGCCCAGACGAGGCCGTCGACGACCGCGTCCTGCACGGCCGCGGGCAGGCTCGCGAACGGCAGCCCCGAGACGATGCGCGTCGGGCGCGGCAGCCCGCGCGCGCCGAGGATCTCGCGGATGTCACCCGCCGAGCCGCAGTGGAACGAGAGGCTCGGAAAGCGCGCGCCGAGCAGCTCGCAGAACGACCGCTCGAGCTCGACCCCGAGGTAGCGCGCCCCGCGCGGCAGGCGCTCCTGGATCACGGCCGTCATCGGACCCGTCCCAGGCCCGTACTCGACCACGAGCTGCCCTTCGCCCAGCGCCGAGAGGTCGCCGACCAGCGCCCGCGACAGATAGCGCGAGCTCGGCAGCACCGCGCCGACCGAGGTCGGGTTCTTCAAGAAGCTCCCGAAGAACCCGAGGCCGTCGCGCATCGCGCGGGCGCGGTCCATGCGCTCCGTCTCCGAGGAGATGTGCTGCGGGTGCGTCACAGCCGCAAGCGTGCCCCGCCGCGCTCAGCCCGTCAACGCATCGCCGACGACGGTGACCTTGCCGCTACGCACCTTGGCGCAGCACAGCAGCCGACAGCCCGCGCCGACGCCCATCCGCTCGAGGGTGCCCAGCTCGGCGTCCCCCGGCGTCTCCAGCGCGTCCCCGTTCGCGTCGACGCGGTGCGCGTCGGTGCCGCACATGCCGCGCGTGCACCCCGACATCACGTCGACGCCGGCCATCTCCGCGGCGTCGAGCAAGGTCGTCCCCGGCTGCACGAGCACGGTCTTGTCGGCTTCGGCGAAGTGCACCTCCACGAGGTTCATGCAGCATGGACTACCGACCGTCGCCGCCGGATCAAGCTCGGACTGGCGCAGCGACGGCAGAGAAACGAACATCGCGGCCATGCAGCTCGAGCTCCTCGACTGGGCCATCATCGGCGGCTACTTCCTCGTCGCGCTCGGCATCGGGCTCTACTTCTCGCGCCGCGCGGGCTCCAACTTCGTCGAGTACTTCGCGTCCGGTCGCAGCCTGCCGTGGTGGATCGCCGGCACGTCGATGGTCGCGACGACCTTCGCCGCCGACACGCCGCTCGCGGTAACGGGCCTCGTCGCCAAGCACGGCCTCGCCGGCAACTGGTTCTGGTGGGCCTGGGCGTTCGGCGGGATGCTCACGGTGTTCGTGTTCGCGCGCCTGTGGCGCCGCGCCGAGGTGTTGACCGACGTCGAGCTGATCGAGCTGCGCTACTCGGGCCGCGCAGCGGCGTTCCTGCGCGGCTTCCGCGGCTTCTACATCGCCGTGGTGATGAACTCGATCGTCATCGGTTGGGTCACCAAGGCCATGGCGCAGGTGCTCCAGCAGACGGTGCTCTACGACCCTGCCGCGCCCGCGGACACGGGCGACGGCACCGGCCTGCTGCTGATCGCGGTCATGCTGCTGGTGACCGGCGCCTACTCGGTGCTGTCGGGGCTCTGGGGCGTCGCGATCACGGACATGATCCAGTTCGTGCTCGCGATGGGCGGCTGCATCGGGCTCGCCGTCGTCGCGGTCTCTCACCTCGGCGGCGTCGACGAGCTGCAGGCGCAGCTGGCCAAGGCCTACGAGGGTGACGGCGACCCACTGGCGTTCCTGCCGGACTTCACCGCGGACGGCGCCGCGATCCCGCTCGGCGTCTTCCTGGTGCTGGTCCTGTCGCAGTGGTGGGCGACGTGGTACCCTGGCGCCGAGCCCGGCGGCGGAGGCTACATCGTGCAGCGGATGGCCTCGTGCAAGGACGAAGGCCACGCCGTCAAGGCGACGCTGTTCTTTCAGCTCGCGCACTACTGCCTGCGGCCGTGGCCGTGGATCCTGGTCGCGTTCGCCGCGATCGCGCTGCACCCGGAGCTGCGCGCCGAAGGCGCGGACGCCGGCGCGGGCTTCCCGATGATGATCCGCGAGCTGGCGCCGACCGGCCTGCGCGGGCTGCTGCTGGTCACGTTCGCAGCGGCGTTCATGTCGACGATCTCGACCCAGATGAACTGGGGCGCGAGCTACCTCGTGAACGACGTCTACCGCCGCTTCCTGGCGCCCGACGCCGACGACCGGCAGCTGCTCCGCGCGTCGCGGATCGCGTCCGGCCTGGTGCTGCTGCTCGGCGGCGCGGTCGCGTGGTGGATGCTGCGCTCCGGAGTCTCGGTCGACCAGGCGTGGGCCTTCCTCGCCGCGCTCGGCGCGGGCGTCGGCGCGGTCTTCATCCTGCGCTGGTTCTGGTGGCGCATCAACGTGTGGAGCGAGATCACCGCGATGGTCGGCTCGCTGGCGCTGTTCGCCTTGCTCACCCCGACGCTCCGCACGGCGGGCGTAGCCGACGAATACCGCGCGCTGATCGTGGCCAGCGGCACGCTCGTCCTCTGGCTCGTCGTGACGCTCTGCACGCCGCCGACCGAGCGCAACCACCTCGTCGCCTTCTACCGGAAGGTGCGCCCTGACGGCCCCGGCTGGGGACCCGTCGCGGCCGGCGCCCCCGAAGTGCGACCGGACGGGGCGCTGGGCCGCGGCCTGCTCTGCGCCGTCCTGGGCACCGCGATCGTCTGGCTGACGCTGCCTGGCATCGGCTCGCTGATCTTCGGCCACTACGGCGCGGGGCTGGGCCTGCTCGCCGCCGCGATCGCGTGCGGGATCGCGCTGCTCAAGCTGGCGCCGCGCGGCGCGCCCGCAGAGCAGGCCTAGCCGCCGCGCGCGCGTCGGCGGAGCGCATCCTTAGAGGAACAGCCGGTGCTGGCGGAACCGCGCGCAGATGCCGGCGTCGCCGTCGACCGTGCGCGGGCGCATGCCGCCGCAGATCTGGACCAGACGCTCGGCGAGCGCGCACACGGCCGTCGACGTCGGCGCCTCGGGCTCGGTTACGACCAGCGGCAGCTGGCCCAGGCGGTGATGCATGACCGAAGGGTCGTCGGGGATCTCGCCGAGGTACTGCAGGTCCACGCCGACGTGCTGGCTCGCGACCTCGGTCAGTCGCTGGAACGCCATCTCGCCGCGCCCCGGCGTGCTGACGCGGTTGACGACGACGAGGAAGCGGGCGTCCTGCTTGATCTGCGCCACGCACTTGACGACCGCGTAGGCGTCGACGAGCGCGGCGATCTCCGGCTGCGTCACCAGCACGATCCAGTCCGCGCCCAGCATCGACAGCACCGTCGCCGGCGCGATGCCCGCGCCGAGGTCGAGGAGCAGCGCGTCCTCCTGCGCGGCGAGCGCGCCGAGCTCGCGCGCGAAGGCCGACAGGTCCTTGTCGGTCAGGTCGGCCATCTTGCGCACGCCGGACGCGCCGGGCAGCAGCCGCGGACCGCACGGCGACTCGAGCAGCACCTGGTCCAGCGTGCACTGGCCGGCGAGCAGCTGCTGCATCGTCAGCGTCGGCTTGACCCCGAGCAGCAGGTGGTCGCACGCCAAGCCGAAGTCGCAGTCGACCAGGACCGTCTTGCGCGCGGCGCGGTGCAGCACCACCGCGAGCGACGTCGCCAGAAACGACTTGCCGGTGCCGCCCTTGCCGCTCGCGATCGCGACCGAGACGGCCTCTTCGCGCGGCGCCGGCGGCGCCCGCAGCCCGCCGAGGATGCGGCCGAACAGGCCCTTGCCCCTGGGACCGAGCGAGGAGCGGCTCGGGCGCCGTTCGGCGCCTTCCTGCTGCCCCTCAGCCTTGCCGTTGCCCGCTCCGCTCATCACGAAGTCGCGACCCACCCCGGGCCGCACGCGCCTGACCGCGCTACCGCGCGATTGTGTCAGATCCCGGCGTCCAGGGCAGGCCCTTTCTCGCGTTCGCGGCTATTCGGGCAGCAGCTGCTGCGCGTAGCGGATCGGGACCCCAAGGTTGTTGCCGTCGAAGTTGCGCTGGATGGCGTAGTTGACGGCGATCACCCGCCCGTCGCCGCCGAACACCGGCCCTCCCGAGCCGCCGCTCGTGGTCGCCGCGTCGTAGGCCACGACGTGCTCCTCGACGTTGCTGACGATGCCCTCGGTGAGGACCGGCGAGATCCCCCCGGCGGCGGCCAGCTGGGCGATCGCGTCCCCCATGCTCGCGGCCGAACGGCGGAGCCTCGCCAGCGTCTCGCCGTCGGCGCGCGCCAGCAGCGCCGCGAGGCCGGTCGGGTAGCCGACCACGATCGCCCGGCCGTCGCCCTCGCTCTCGCCGTCGCGCTGCAGCGGCAGGACCGGGACGCCTTCGACCTGCTCCGGCTCGACCTTGACGACTGCGACGTCGAGGTCGTCGGGTCGCCGCACGATCGTGGCCTGCGGGACATCGATCGGCATCCGCCCCGGAAACGTGACGGTGAGCGTCGTGAACACCGGCTCCGCGCCGCCCTCGAACAGCCGCTGGAGCACAGGCTCCTCGGTCCAGGGCAGCGCGACGTGGCGATTGGTCACGACGTGCCCCTGCGCGCTGACCAAGAAACCGGAGCCGGTGTATTCCTGCTCCCAGGTCTGGCCGGGCGTCGGCGAGAACCACGCGCCGTCCGGCGTCCGGACGCGGTAGACGCCGTGCACGAGGCAGACGCCGCGCGCCCACCGCTTCTGGATGTCCAGGACCATCGCGTTGGAGCGCTCCAGCCGGTCGATCTGCGCCTGGTGCGCGGCGCGCATCCGCTCGACCTCGGCGCGCGTCACCCGGTCCGCGGTCATCCGCTCCTCTGCGCGCCGGAGCTCGTTGCCCAACCAGAGCCAGAGCAGCACCGCCACGGCGCCAACGAGCAGCGGGAAGCCGACCTTGAGCTGCAGCGTGGCCTTGGTGAGCAGGTCGCTGGTGAGCGTGCGCGTCGCCGTGACCGTGCCGCTGTAGCGCGCGACCTCGGCGGCGTCGGAGAGCATGCTGCGGACCGGCTTGCAGACAGCGCCTTCGGGGACGTAGGTGCGGAAGCGAGCCATCGGCCCGCCGGCGCCGTTCCCGACGCCCCCCGGCCCCTGCGCCCCGTGCGGATCAGCCATCCACCGCGACGCTGTGTCTGCGGACGCCTGCCGCCCCGGCCCGCTCCGCGGCCCCCGGCCCCCCTTGCCTCCGCCGCCGACGCCACCGCGCACCCCGTCCCGCTCGTCATCACGCCACCCCCCCGGTGCCTTGGCCCCGGGCCCGGGCGCGGACGCCATCACCCCGAGCGGATCCATCACCTCGGGCGCCATCCCCCAGAGATCCCCCGGACTGTGCCTCGGCGGACCCAGCGCGCGCAAACCCCGCTCTCGCGCGACCTCAGACGCCCCGCCCGGATTCGCCGCCGGAAGTCCCGCACCTCCCACCCCGCGCCACTGCGGCGCAAGACTGGGCATTCCATCCTCACCTCCCTCAC
>CAZTQF010000071.1:0-8602 GCA_964615255.1 uncultured candidatus Brocadiaceae bacterium
CCCCGGCGTCGCGCGCGGTCTGCTCAGCAGCGGCGATCGCCTCGAGGTCGAGGTCGTCCTCGTCGACCCGGAAGACGGACTCCTTGGCGAGGCGGACTTCGCCGCCGGGCACGCGCACGAGGTAGTAGCCGTCTTCTACGGCGAGCAGTACGCCCCGCAGGACGTCCGGGGCCGAGCCGGCTGCCGCCCTGGCCGCGTCCTCGGGGTCCGAGAGCCAGAACGTGTCGGCCTTGGCGGGGGCGGCGAGCAGCAGGGCGCCGAACAGCAGCGGGAGGTAGCGCATCGACGCAGTCTACCAGAGGTGTCCAGGCTCGTGGTGCGGCCGGCGAGGTCGCCGGCAAGGCGTTGGACCTGACCCCAGCGGTCGGGGACACTGCGCACCCATGCGCCCGATCCTCGCACCGCTTCTCCTCGGATGGTTGTCCTGTTCCGCGCTGCCTTCGCAGGGAGACGCGACCTCCGCGCGGCTGTTCGACGGCGAGAGCCTCGCAGGGTGGACAGGGGACCCGGCGGTGTGGTCCGTCGACGACGGCGCGCTGCTGGGCTCGACCCACGGCGTCGACCTGAAGGCCAACACCTTCCTGATCCACGAGGGGACCTTCGCCGACTTCGAGCTGCGCCTGAAGGTCCGCATGGAGGGCGCCAACAACGGCGGGGTGCAGTACCGCAGCCGCGTTACGCCGAAGCGAGCGTTCGGGGTCGCAGGCTACCAGTGCGACGTGCACCCCAAGCCCGAGTACGCGGCGATGCTCTACGGGGAGGGCGCCGGCGGGATCGTGGCGCAGCACGGCCAGCTCGTCCGCTGGGCGGACGACGGCCGCGCGGTCCTCGGCGCGCTCGCCGCACCCGCCGCCGAGCCGGTCGACTTCTCCGTCTGGCGCGACCTGCGGATCGTCGCGGTCGGTGACCTCGTGTTCCACGAACTCGACGGGCAGCTCTGCACGGCGCTGCGCGACGTGCGATCGAACGCGCCGCGCTCCGGCAAGATCGCGCTGCAGGTGCACCGCGGCCCGAAGATGAAGGTCTGGTACCGCGACCTCGAGCTCCGCTCCTTGTCCGGCCTGACGCCGGCGCAGCGCCGCGAGGTCGTGCCGCCGCTCGTGCGGGCCTACACGCGCAAGGCAGAGCTGGACCGCGGCAAGAACCAGGGGCCGGTTCCGCAGTGGCTCTGGGACCAGGCGGCCGAGGCCGAGGAAGAGCTGTTCTTCCGCCGCGCCTTCCGCCTCGACGCGGTCCCCGAGCAGGCGAAGCTGGCGGTGTCGGCCGACAACCACGTCCGCGTCTACGTCAACGGCGAGCGCGCCGGCAACGACGACAGCTGGGAGTCGCCGCTGGTGCTCGACGTCGTCGGCCTCCTCCGCGCCGGCGAGAACGTCGTCGCGGTGCACGCCTGGAACGACGACGGGCCGGCGGGCGTGGTCGCGCGCCTGACCTGGAGCCGCGGCGAGCAGCGCGGCGGGCTGGTCAGCGACGCCTCGTGGCGGCGCAGCGACGAGGACCCGGACGGCTGGGACCGCCACGGCTACGACGACGCCTCCTGGCAGCCCGCGACCGTGATCGGCCCGCTGGGCGGCGGCGTCCCTTGGACCGGCTCCGTCGGGCTCGGCGCGCTCGGGGGTGCCGGCGGGGACGCCTTCGCGCCCCAGGTCGCGTTTCCGGCAGACGATCTGCAGCTCGCGGCCGGCGGACGGGTCCCTGGCGCGATGACGTTGCTCGAGGTGCCGCGAGAGCACGGCTCGTGGGTGTCGCTCTGCGCCGACGACCGCGGCCGCCTGTATTCCTGCGATCAGCGCAAGGCGGGCCTGTTCCGGATCGTGCCGGCTCGTGAGGTCGGCGACGTCACCACCTTTGAGAAGATGCCCGCGCGGCTCAGCGGAGCGCACGGCCTGCTCTGGTTCCGAGACGCGCTCTACGCCGTCGTCAACGGCGGCATGGACGGCAAGGACGGCCTCTACCGCGTCACCGACAAGGACGGCGACGACCGGCTCGATCACGTCGAGCTGCTGCGCGCCTTCGAAGGCAGCGGGGAGCACGGCCCGCACAGCATCGAGGTCGCGCCGGACGGCGAGCACCTGCTGGTGCTCAACGGCAACATGACCAAGCTGACGGAGCTCACCGGCAACCGCGTGCCGTCCGAGTGGCAGGAGGACCGGCTGACGCCGCGCATCAACGACGCGCGCGGCTTCTGGGGCGGCTACTCACCGCCGGGTGGCTGCCTGTATCAGATCGACCCTGACGCTAAGGCCTGGGAGCTGATCTGCTGCGGCTTCCGCAACCCGTTCGATTTTGCTGTGCTCCCCAACGGCCAGGTCGTGATCTACGACGCCGACATGGAGTGGGACCTCGGCCTGCCTTGGTACCGTCCGACGCGATGGCTGGCTGGGCAGAGCGGCGTGGACTACGGCTGGCGCAAGGGCAGCGCGAAGTGGGCGGCGGACTACCCGGACGCGCCGCCGGCGCTGCAGGACATCGGGCCGGGCTCGCCGACGGGGATGATCTACGTGCCGGGCGAACGGGGCGGGATCTTCGGTCTGGACTGGACCTTCGGGACGCTCTACCGCGAAGGTGCGCCCTGGGTCGTGGGCGCTCCGTGGCCGGTCGCTGACCTGACCTGGACGGCGGTGACGCCGGACTGCATCTACGCCGTCGCCGGCGGCCGCGGCCTGCCGTCGCGCCTCGTGCGCCTGCCGCTGCAAGACGGGCCCCCCGCGAGCCTCGCCCGCTGGGGCGAGCCGGTGCCGTGGTCGGAGTCCGAGGAGCGGCCGGCGCGGACGCTGCTCGACGCCGAGCACCCTGGCACCGACCCGTTCGTGACCATGCGGATCGCGCTCGAGCGCCGGCCCTACGAGGAGCTGCGCGAAGCGGCCCTCGACGTCGACCCGTCGCGCCCCGAGCGCGCCTTCGCGGGCCTCATGGCGCTCGCTCGCCGCGGCTCGGAGCGTGACCTGGAGCCCCTGCTCAACGCGCTCGGGTGGTTCCGGTTCGACGCGCTCGACCGCCGCCAGCGCATCGCCTGGCTGCGCGCCCACGCGCTCGCGGTGCTGCGGCTCGGGCCGGTGGACGGCGGCGTCGCGCAGCTGGTCAGCGACCGCTTGCTGCCGCTGTTCCCGAGCGGCGACGAGCGCGCCGACCAGGACCTCTGTGAGCTGCTCGCCTACGTCGACGCGCCGGGGCTGCTGGCCAAGGCCGTCCCGCTGCTCGCGGAGCTGCGGCCGTCGGAGCCGCCGGCGTGGACCGAGCTGGCCACGCGGAACGCGAGCTACGGCGGCGTGATCAACAAGATGATCGCCAACATGCCGCCGATCGGGCAGCTCGCCATCGCCGACGCATTGCGCCTGGTGGAGTTCGGCTGGACGATCGAGCAGCGACGCACGGTGTTCCGGTTCCTGGAGCAGGCCCGCGGCCGCTCGGGTGGCGCGAGCTACGACGGCTTCGTCATCCGGATCATCGACGGCCACTGGCAGAGCTGCAGCGCCGAGCACCGGCGGGCCCTCGAGTTCGACGTCGGCCGCGCGCGCGCCAAGAAGGGGCGCTTCAACAGCAAGCCGCCCAAGGGCCCCGGTCAGGACTGGCAGGCGAGCGACATCCCGGGGCTGGTCGCGCAGGGCTTCGACGGGCGCAAGAAGCGCTCGGGGCGCAACCTGTTCCACGCGGTCGGCTGCGCGTCGTGCCACTACTTCGAGGGCGAGGGCGGCTTCGGCGGGCCGGACCTGACCAGCCTCAAGAACAAGATGCGCCCGCAGGACCTCCTCGAGTCCATCCTCGAGCCGTCCAAGGTGGTCAGCGATCAGTACGCCGGCAAGGTGCTGACCAAGAAGGACGGCACGGCGCTCTTCGGCGTGGCCCACAAGGCGTGGGACGGCGACATGGAGGTCTATGAGTTCGTCGAGGCCAAGGCCGACGCGGTCCCCGTGCGCATCCCGGTCGAGCAGGTCGCGAGCGTCGAGACGTCGCCGATGTCGCCGATGCCCAAGGACCTCGTGGACCGCCTCTCCGCCGACGAGCTGCGGGACCTGGTCGCGTACCTGCTGGGTCGCGCCAAGTGATCGACCTGCTGCGCGCGAGCGCGTGAACACCTGATCGACGCCATGTTCCCGACGCTCGCGGTCCTCGCGCTGACCCTTCTCCCCCAGCAGCCGGTCGAGCTGCACGAGGACCTGCAGTACTCCGACGCCGCGCCGCAGCCGCGGCGCAACCGCCTCGACCTCTACGTGCCGGCTACGGCCGCGCCGCCGCCGGTGGTGATGTTCGTGCACGGCGGTTCATGGACCGGCGGCAGCAAGGATCAGTTCGGCCGGATCGGCGAGCTGCTGGCGCGGGAGGGCTTCGCGTGCGCGGTCATCAACACGCGCCTGTTTCCGTTCGCCAAGCCGGACGCGATGGTCGTCGACTGCGCGCACGCGCTCGGCTTTCTGCACCGGCACGGCGCGGACTACGGCTACGACGGCGAGCAGCTGTTCGTGATGGGGCACTCGTCGGGCGCCCACCTCTGCAGCTGGCTGGCCTTCGACGAGCGGCAGCTGGCCGTCGCCGGCGTGCGCCGCGAGGCGCTGCGGGGCGCGGTGCTGCTGTCGGGCCCGTACGACGTCCGCGCGCGCCACTTCGCGCTCGACGGCGTGTTCGGCAGCGACGAGGCGCTGCGGCGGCGCGCGTCGACCTGGCTCTACGTCGACGGCGGCGAGTGTCCGACCTACGTCGGGTGGGCGCAGCGCGAGCTGGCCGGGCTCTCGCTGTGTGGCCAGCTGCTCTGCGACACGCTGCGATCGCACGGCGTGGCGGTGCGCTCCGAGACCTTCGCGGGCAAGAACCACGCCAACTACATCTTCCAGGTCGGCACCCGGCGAGACGTGGTGACCCCGTCGGTGCTGCGGTTCCTGCGAGCGCCCGACAGCCAGGCGCCAGCCGTGCGCGCGGCCGAGCCCGCCGCGATGCTCTGGGTGGCAGCAGACGAGCGAGAGCGGCGCCTCGGCGAGCGGGCGGCGGTCGCCTGCCGGGAGGCGGGCGTCGAGGTGCTCGTCCGGGTGATGCCCGGCGTCGACGGCGCGCAGGCCACCGCGGCCTACCGCGACCTCCGCGCGGCGCGCGAGGCCGCGGGGCTGGCGCCGCTCCGGTTCGTCGGCGGCTACGGCATCGGCGGGCGAGCGGCGGCGGCGACGCGGCTGACGCCCCGCCTGGACGCTCTCGCCGGTCGCGTGCTCGTCGCGCCCGCTGCGCCTGTCGCGGACGAGCCGCGAGCGCCGCTCGCGCTGGTCGCGAAGGCGCCGCTGCTGAGCATCGTCGGAGACCAGGACGAGCCGGCGCTGCGGCGCGTGTCGCGAGAGCGGGGCGCGCGCCTGCTGCGCGCAGGCTGCCTGGCGTCGCCGTGCGAGCTGCAGGGCACGACGGCGGCGCAGGCGTTCGCCCGCTTGACCGCCGAAGACGACCTCGTCAAGCCGATGCTGACGACGTTCCTCGGCGCGCGCCGCTAGGCGCCGAGCGGGTCGTCTTCGCCGGCGTCGTCGTCGGCCGCGCGCGGGGGCCGCGCAGCGGACTGGATCCGCAGCTGGGGGAGCGGGATGACGAGGTCGTGTTCGACGCAGGCGGCGAGCAGCATCTTGTTCACCGCCCGGTGGAGCTCGTGGTAGCGGCGCGCGGCGGCCCCGCCGAACTCGACCAGCACCGCGTAGCGGATCGAGCTCTCGCCCGCGGCCTCGACCTCGACCCGGACGCCTCGCAGCGCGCCGCCGTCGGGGTCCCCCTCGAGTCCGCGGCGCACCGCCTCGCCGAGGAGCGCGGGCACGGCGTCCGCCGCCTCTTCGAGGTGCCGGAAGTCGACGCGGAAGGTCAGGTAGATCTCGAAGCCTGCGGAGAGGTTGCGGGGATTCTGTGCCAGGAACGCGACCGTCGGGTAGGTGCGCGGGGCGTCGTGACGCTCCGCCACGACGACGACCTCCGGGGTCTGCAGGGTGACGAGGCCGATGACGCCGTCGTCGAGGGCGACGACGTCGCCTGCGCGGCAAGGAAACCAGGGCTCGCCGCTGCCGAGCGGCCGCGAGCGCAGTCCGACCAGGTCCTTGACGGGCACGCGCAGCCTGCCGCCCTCGAGGTCCGGGTTGACCAGGCGGCTGTAGAACTGCAGCGCGTCGACGCGGTAGGGGAGGCCGTCGACGATCAGCCGCTCGCCTTCGCGCACCGGGCCGACGTTGAGGATCAGGCGGACCTGCTCGAAGAAGATCGGCGCGGCCTTCACGACCACCCAGCCGGCGCCGACCAGGAAGATGATGCCGATCGGCAGCAGCAGCCAGTCGTCGCGGGCGTAGAGCACGCTCATCGTGGCGGCGACCGCGAGCAGCAGGTTCAGCACCTGCAGCAGGACCTCGAGCAGCCGCAGCGAGAAGCCGCGCCGGCGCCTGCGGCGCAAGGCGAGGTCGCCGAGCCACCGCAGCCCGAAGAACACCAGCAGGAAGGTCACGACGCACAGCAGCACGTTGAGCCCTGAGCTCTGCAGGAATCGCTGGGCGTTGCCGGTTGCGCGGGTCCAGATCGGGACCTGGTTGGCCTCCCTGCGGCGGAGATTGGCGTCCACGACCAACAGCTCTCGCTGCAGCTCGGCGAGCAGCGGGCCCCAGCGCTCGTCGAGCTCGCGCGCGGCCTCGGCCCGCTCCAGGCTGTCCGCGGGCAGCGCGTCGCGCGTCCGCTCGGTCTGGCGACGCGCGGCCTCGGCGATCCGCTGGCGGTCCCGCAGGGACCCGGCCCGCTTGCGCAGGGACGCGAGCTCGCGGGGCCCGGCCGTCGCGGCCTTGACCGCGTCGACGAGCGGCGCCACCAGCTCGAGGACCTCCTGTTCGAGCTGGAGCTCCGCTGCGGCAGGTCGCTCGAACTGTTCGACGTCGAGGTGGGAGGCGAGCTCGGCGAACTCCCAGCGCAGCTTCTCGAAGCTCTCGTCGGCCTGCCGCGACCCGGCCTGGATCTGGCGGCGCTGGTCGGCGATCTCGAGGGCCAGCGTGCGGAGCGCCGCGGCGGTCTGCGGCGCCACCTTCGGCGGCGGGTCCTGCGCGTGGAGCGGCGCTGCCAGGAGCAGCCACGAGCAGGCGGCGGTCCCGCCGAGGCGTCGCGCGAACGAGATCATCGCGGCAAGGTAGCCGTTCGTGGGTTTGGTTTCGCGCCGCACGGGGGCTACACCATGGTGGCGATGAGCAAGGGTATCTCGACCAAGCCGCCCAGCGGGATGCGCGACTTCCTGGCGGCCGACGTGGCGCGTCGCCGGCACGTCCTGGGCGTGGTCCAGCGCGTCTACGAGTCGTTCGGGTTCGTGCCGCTGGAGACGCCGACCATCGAGAACCTCAGCACGCTGCTGGGCAAGTATGGCCCCGAGGGGGACCAGTTGCTCTACCGCCTCCTGCACCGGCGGGACAAGCTCAAGCGCGCGATCGAGGCGGGCGCCGACGGCGGGCTCTCGGAGCTCGACCTCGCCGCTGAAGGGCTGCGCTACGACCTGACGGTGCCGCTCGCGCGCGTCGTAGCGAACTACCGGGATCTGCCGGCCTTCTACAAGCGCTACCAGATCCAGCCCGTGTGGCGCGCTGACCGTCCGGCGCGCGGCCGGTTCCGCGAGTTCTACCAGTGCGACGTCGACATCACCGGCACGCAGAGCCTCGTGGCCGACGCCGAGGTGTGCGGCGCGATCGCGGCTGTGCTGCGGGAGCTGGGCTTCGAGGACTTCAAGATCCTGACGAACCACCGCGAGCTGCTGCGCGCGCTGGTGGCCGCTGCCGGCGTGCCCGCCGAGCAAGAGTCCGCGGCGCTCATCGCCCTGGACAAGCTCGACAAGGTCGGCGAGGACGGCGTCCGAGACGAGCTCGTCGAGAAGGGCTTCGCGGTGCAGCAGGCCGCCGAGCTGTTCGCGACCCTGGATCGCATGCGGCAGCCGGGCGCGCTCGAACGGCTCGCCCAGGGCGAAGGCCCCGGTGCTGCGGGCGCTCAAGACCTGCGCGAGCTGTTCGCCACCGCGGGCGCAGGGCCGGCCGCCGAGCACCTCGTGTTCGACCCGACCCTCGCGCGTGGGCTCAGCTACTACACGGGGCCGATCTTCGAGGTCCAGGTCGACGGCCTCGCGGGCTCGATGGGCGGCGGCGGCCGCTACGACAACTTGATTGGCATGTTCCAGAAGCAGTCGGTGCCCGCGGTCGGCTTCTCGCTCGGTCTGGAGCGCGTGCTGCTGGTGATGGCCGAGCGCGACATGTTTCCGGAGCTGGGCATCGGACCGCAGCTGCTGCTGTGCCGGATGGCGGAGGTCTCTGCCGCGCAGGCGATCTCGGTCGCGACGGCGCTGCGCGCGGCCGGCGTTCGGGTCGAGGTGTTCGCCGAGCCCGCGGCCATGAAGAAGCAGCTGGGCTACGCGAACGGCGCCCAGGTGGGCCACGTCGGCATCCTCGGGCCGCAGGAGGTGGCGGACGGGACCCTCGCCCTCAAGGACCTCGCGACCGGCGCGCAGGAGAGCCTGGCCGTCGCCGAGGTCGCCAGGCGCCTGCACCGCTGAGCCGATCGACCTACACTGACGCGACCGTGACGAAGGACCCTGCAGCACAACCTTCCGAGCCGCGCGCCGAGCCGCTGCGGGCGG
>CAZTQF010000072.1:0-1068 GCA_964615255.1 uncultured candidatus Brocadiaceae bacterium
GCGCGCCGCTGCCGAGCCCGGAGGTCCGCGGAGCGTGAGCGAGGCATCCACGGTCGAGTCGCAGGAGATCACCTGCTGCCAGGTCTGCGGCAGCGCCGCGCGCGCGCCGAAGTTCACCGACGGACCCTACACGCTGTACACGTGCGCGGAGTGCGGCCTCGTCTACGTGTCGCCGCGGCTGCAGGGCCAAGCCCTGCTCGACGTCTACAACGAGACCTACTGGAAGAGCGACAACCCCAAGGAGCGCGGCTACGCCGACTACGCCGCCGAGGCCAAGCTCTACCTCAAGACCTACCGCAAGCGCATGAAGCTGGTCTCGCGGTGGCTCCCCGACAGGGGCCGCGTGCTCGACGTCGGCTGCGCCGCCGGCTACTTCCTGCGCGTCGCCGAGGAGCACGGCCACGACGTACACGGCGTCGAGCTGTCGGAGCCCATCGCGCGCGAGGCGATCGCCGCGCTCGGGGCAGACCGCGTCTACCACGGCTTCCTCGACGACTGCATCGCCGCGCGCGGCTGGCAAGACCACACGTTCGACCTGGTGACGATCTGGGACGTGATCGAGCACGTCCCCGAGCCCCAGGCGCTGCTCGCGAGCATCCGACGCATGATCAAGCCGGGCGGCAAGCTGCTGCTCGAGACCCAGAACGTCGCGTCGAGCTTCGCCGCCCGCATGGGCAAGGCGTGGCACCACTACAAGCACGACGAGCACCTCTACCACTTCGACCCCGACACGATCCGCCGGCTGCTGCGGGACTGCGGCTTCGACGTGCTGGAGTGCGGCTCGAAGTTCGCCGGCAAATACGTCTCGTTCGGCTTCCTCGCCGAGCGCGCCGGACGCCTCGGCACGATCCCCGGGCTGCTCGCGAAGCCGCTCGGGCTGCTCCGCGGGTGCAACGTCTACGTCAACCCGCACGACGAGATCATCGTCGTGGCGCAGCCGACCTAGCGGCGGCGAGCGAGCGGCGGCCAGCAGCCGCCAAGAGGCGAGGCCGCGACGGCCCCGCTACTGCGGGTCGAACTGCTCACCGACCGGCTTCCCTTCGATCCGAACCTGCCGGCCGACGAATT
>CAZTQF010000072.1:1078-8549 GCA_964615255.1 uncultured candidatus Brocadiaceae bacterium
CCGACCGGCTTCTCGAGGCCGTAGCGCAGCGCGAGCTCTTCCTGCGTGAAGGAGGCGCCCAGGATGCTGGCCATCTGCCGCGCGGCGAAGTTCTTGCGCAGCATCTCGAACTCCCGACGCGTCACGTCGGACGCCTCGAGCGGCGCGACGTCGGTGCACACGATGACGTGGACCGAGCGGTCCTGGTAGATCGGACCGACGGCGTCGCCCGCCTCCATCTCGTTGTGCATCCGGTAGACGTAGCGCGTCGTCTTGTCGTAGCTGTCGTCGAAGCGCGGCCGCGAGCTGAGCTTCTGCGGCAGCGGCCCGAGCGAACGCAGCTCGAAGCCGAGCTCCGCGGCGGCGGCGTCGATGACCTCGCCGTAGTGGTTCAGGGCCTCGGCGCGGACCTCCGCGTCGATCTCACGATCGACGGTGACCTCCGTCGACTTCACGCGGGCGTCCTTGCTGGCCAGCTCGCCCTGCTTGCTGCTGAGACTCTGCTCCCAGATCTTCTTGGCGCGCGCGCCGAGACCCGGGATCTTGAGCTGCTGCTCGGCCTTGGCGATGTCGGCGTTGACGCCCTCCTCCCAGGTCGCGAGCTGCTCGTCGATGCGCGCCTGGCGCCCGTCTTCCTTCTCCTTGATGAAGTCCGTCATCTGCTCCTTGGCGAGGCGCAGGATGGTCTCCTTCATGGCGGTGTTCTTCTCGATGGCCTCGTCGGTCGCCTTCTTCGAGAAGAAGGCGTCCTGGGCCAGCGGCTTGAGTTCGTCCCACTCCTTGAGCGGCGTCGGGTCGGTCTCGAGCGCCTGGTAGAGGACCACGCCCTTCGAAGTCTGCCCGGGTCCGAAGCCGAGCTGCCCCGCCTCGCGGATCGCGGTCGCCGTCGCCGCCGTGCTCCACGAGCCGAGCCCCAGGCCCGCCTCGTCGAGGTCGGCGAGCTGCTCGGCGTCGAGCAGGCCGTCGGTCTCCTTGACGACGAAGCCGGTCTTGCCCTCGGTCAGCGCGGCGAACTCCGCGGAGAGGTCGAACGCGACCCGCGCGTCGACCACCGCCTGCTTGGCGGCCTCGACGCCAGCCTCCATCTGCGTGACGCGCTGCTCCTCGGCGAAGTCAGCGGCAGCGGCAGCCTCGGAGTCCGCCTTGGCGACCTCGACGGCGGCCTTCAGCTCCTCGTCGTCGGGCTTGGCCGCGAGGTCCTGCTCCGCCTTGACGAAGACCTTCTCGCGGGTGAGCTTCTCTTGCAGCGTCTTCGAGCGCGCCTCGTTGGCCGCGTCGAAGTCCGCCTGCGCCTCGGCCACCTTGTCGGTGAGCGGCTGCACCACCTCGTCGAGCTTGGCGCGCAGCTTGGTGTTCAGGTCGTTCATGACCTGCTCGGCCTGCACCATCTGCAGCAGCTCGGCCTGGACGGCCTCGTCCTCGAACGCGCGCGCGTTGCCGTCTTCGTCCTTCCAGCGGTCGGCGTCCATCTCGTAGTAGCTACGGAGCTGATCCTCAGACGCGTCGAGGTCCTGCAGCACGGAGTCCTTCCACTGTTCGGCGTCGAACTGTCCGTCACCGAACAGCGCCGCCGCGATGCGCAGCTTGACGCGCGGGAGCGCGAACACGCCCATGCGGCGCTTCTGCGGCTCGTCCTGCTCGTCGAGCCACGACTTCAGCTCTTCGTCGGTGAGCGCCGAGGCGGCGACCATCTGCTCCTGCTTCTGCTCGGCGTCCCAGACCGCGACCTTGTAGGCCGCCTTCTTCTGGTTGCGGAGCACCTTGCGCATCACCTCGGCGTCCGAGGTGTCGGCGGCCAGCATCTGCAGCCGCTGGTACATGCCGATGCGCATGGCCTCGCCGACGAGGATGCGGAACTCCTGGGTCGAGGAGAAGCCCGACCGCGTCGCGAGCTTGGCGACCGACTCCACGTTGAACTGCTCGCGGCTGAACTCGATCGCCTTGTCGACCTCGGCCATCGACGGCTCGAAGCCCTCGAGGATCGCCGCGCGCCGCAGGATCGCCAGCACCTCGCCCATTTCGCTCTCGCCGCCGTCGCCGGCCTGGACCGGGAGGATGACCCCCGACGGCAGGCGCGCGAGGCTCCGCGCGATCAGCCCGCCGTAGCGGTAGTCGTCAGCGGTCAGCTTCGACCGCACGCCGTTGACCTCGATCGACCCCCGCTCGACGTCCTTGCTGAACACCCCTCCGACCAGGCTCTGCAGCGAACCCGTGATCGAGAACGTCAGCAGCGTGAACAGGCCCGCGGTGTAGAGCAGCAGCTTCTGGTGCCGACGGAAGAAGCCGTAGACACCGCTCTTCTCGTCGAAGGTCTCTTCGGGAGCAGGCCCACCGGCCTGCGGTTTTTGGAGGTTGATCGACATTGGGGGCAACAGGATAGCGGTTCCGGCGGTAGCCGCCCAACCGGCAGGCGGCAATTTGCGGCGGCCCCGCGCGCGCACGCAGCGGCCGGGGCTCTCCCGTCTATCGGCAGGACGCGGCTACGGAGTTGCGGGATCCGCGGCCGGAATCGCCTCGGACGCCAGCAGGATCGGGAAGCCGAGCCGGACCGGGTAGAGCCAGGCGCCGTCGGTCGTCGCCAACGCCTCGGAGAGCGGCTCTTGGACCACCTCGCCGCCCCGGTTGCGCAGGCCGCCGCCCTCGAGGCGCGCGTTGACCGAAGCCACCTCCTCATCGGAGGCGGCTCGCAGCGGCTGCCGGGTCGCGGGGCAGACCAGCATCGCCAGGAACTCGGAGTCGATCATCGCGCGGGCGGGGCCTTCGCGAGGCCCCGCGGGAGTGGTAAGGGCGGCAGGGCTCGAACCTGCGACCACCGGCTTAAAAGGCCGCTGCTCTACCAACTGAGCTACGCCCCCTTGGAGGGTCTCGCGCTGCAGGCAGCGGCGAGGGGCAAGATGAGAACGCCTCTGGCCGGAGAGCGCAAGGCGTCGAGGCGCGTCGAGGCGCTCAGTCGTCGAGGATCTCGCGCGACTTGGCCTTGAGCGCGTCGTCCAGCTTGGCCTCGCAGGCCTTGAGCGCCTTGTCGATCTGGTCGTGCGCCTTCTTGAGCTGATCCTCGGTCATGTCGCCGTCCTTCTTCATCTGCTCGGCGTGCTTGTTCGCCTCGCGGCGCTCGTTGCGCAGCGCGACCCGGTTCTGCTCGACGAGGTCCTTGACCTTGGCGACCAGCTTCTGGCGCTGCTCGCCCGACAGCGGCGGCATCACGAGGTGCAGCGCCTTGCCGTCGCCCTGCGGGTTGAGGCCGAGGTTCGACTTCAGGATCGCCTTCTCGATGTCGCGGATCACGTCCGGCGAGGCGTCGAACGGCTTGATCGTCAGCTGCCGCGCCTCGGGCACCGAGATGTGAGCGAGCTGGTTCAGCGGCGTCGGCGCGCCGTAGTAGTCCACGCGGAGGGTGTCCACCAGCGCCGGGGAGGCGCGACCCGTCCGGATCGTGGCGAGCTGGTCACGGAGGTGCTGCTGCGTCTTCGTGGTCTTCTCGGCGAGGTCTTCGAGGATGATGTCGTAGGGTTCCATGGGGATAGCTCTCGGGGGCGCCTCGCAGCGCCGCGTGTTGGGACGGCGCGGGCGCCTCAGACCACCCAGGTGCCGATGTCTTCACCTCGGACCGCGCGCTCCATGTTCCCGGCGGTGAACATGTCGAAGACCATGATCGGCATGTGGTTCTCCATGCACAGCGTGAACGCCGTGCGGTCCATGACCTTGAGGTCGCGGTCGAGGGCCTCGCGGAAGGTCAGCCGGTCGAAGCGCTGCGCGCTGGGGTCCAGCGCCGGATCCGCGGTGTAGACGCCGTCGACCTTGGTCGCCTTGAAGATCGCGTCGACGCCGAGCTCGGTGGCGCGCAGCGCGGCCGCCGTGTCGGTCGTGAAGTAGGGGTTGCCGGTTCCTCCGGCCAGGACGACGGCGCGCCCTTTCTCGAGGTGGCGGATCACCCGGCGCCGGATGTAGGGCTCGGCGACGGTCTTCATCTCGACGGCGCAGGCAGCGCGGGTCTCCACGCCGAGGCGCTCGAGGCCGTCCTGCAGGGCCAGCGCGTTGATCGCCGTGCCCAACATGCCCATGTGGTCCGCGGTCGTGCGGTTCGTCCCCTGCTGGGCGAACGCGGCGCCGCGCATCAGGTTGCCGCCGCCGCATACGACCGCGACCTCGACGCCGAGCCGGTGCACGCGCGCGATCTGCTCGGCCACCTCCGCGACGACCTGGGGCGAGACGCCGACGCCGCCCTCGCCCAGGCTCTCGCCGCTGATCTTCAGCAGGATCCGCTTGATCTGGCGCGGCGGCTCGGCGCCTGCACCCTGTGGGGCGGCTGGGTCGGAGGTGGTCATAACCGCGAGGCTACCAACGCCCCCGACAGAAACGAACGGTCTGGGCGCTGGCGCCGGGAGATCGGCGCGCCGCAGCGCGCGGCTCGACCGCAGCCGCAGGGCGGGATCAGCCGCCGAGCTCCATCCGGAAGAAGCGGCGCACCTGGATGTTCTCCCCGATCTTCGCGACGAGGTCGGTGCGCATCTGCTCGATCGTCTTGGAGTCGTCGGGCACGTAGGGCTTCGCCATCAGCGTGTGCTCTCCGTACCACTTCTCCATGCGGCCCGTGACGGCCTTCTCGATGACGTTGTCGGGCTTGCCTGCCATCGACTCCTTGGTCATCTCCGTGACGATGCTCTGCTCCTTCTCGACGTCCTCGGCCGGGATGGCCTCCTTGTTGAGGTACTTCGGGTTGAAGGCAGCGACCGTCATCGCCACGCCATGACAGAAGGCCTTGAAGTCCTCGTTCATGGCGACGAAGTCGGTCTCGCAGACGATCTCGACCAGCACCGCAAGCTTGCCGTTGTGGTGCGTGTAGCCGTAGACGAGGCCCTCGGAGACCTCACGGCTCGAGGCCTTGTCCGCGACCTGCTGGCCGCGCTTGCGCAGCACGTCCCGGGCCTGCTGGATGTCGCCGCCCGTCTCGCTGAGCGCCGACTTGCAGTCCATCATCGGAGCGCCGGTGAGGTCCCGGAGCTCCTTAACCGTCTTCGCGTCGATCTTGGTCATGATTCGTCTCGGTCGTCCCGCTCGGCGCGGGCACATTCGTTCGGTGGTTGGTTCGGGTGCTGCCCGCTCGCCGACCGCGCGGTCGGCCCAGGCCGGCCGGCGTGTCTCGGCCGCGAGAGACGACCTCAGAGACCTGCCGGACGCAGCTACGGACGAGGCTAGGACTCGCTGCTGGGCGTCTCGGGCGTCGCGTCGCCTGCAGGCGCCTCGGGAGCAGGAGCCGGGGCCGGCGCCTCCGGAGCGGGAGCCGCAGCCGGAGCGTCCGCAGCCGGCGCCGCGGGCGCCCCGTCGGCAGACTCGATCGGCTTGATCTCGGGCGCGACCGCGGGGCCGCTCTCGGCCTTGTCGCCGCCGAGCGAGACCGAGGAGGCGTGACCGCCAGCCTGGAAGCGGCCGCCGCCGGGGCCGCCGCGGCCGCCGCGGCCGCCGCCTCCGCCGCCGCCGCCCATGCCGCCGCCGCGCGCGTCGCGCTCGTTGCGTCGCCCGGGCGCAGCCTTGCACCGCACGTCTTCCTTCGCGGCCTTTTGCGCGTCGCGCAGGGTCGCCTCGTCGCACTGCGAACGCCCCTCCATGACCGCCTCGGCGAGCTTGCCGAGGATCAGCTGGACCGAGCTCATGGCGTCGTCGTTCGCCGGGATGACGATGTCGGCGAGCGACGGGTCGCAGTCGGTGTCGAGGACGCAGACCACGGGCACGTTCATGCGCTTGGCCTCGCGCATCGCGTTCTCTTCGCGGCGCGGGTCGATCACGACGAGCGCACCAGGGAGACCGTGCAGGTCGCGGACGCCGTCCAGGTTGCGCCGGATCCGCTTGATCTCGCGGCGGATCATCGACTGGTCCTTCTTCTTGTACTTCTCGATGGCGCCGGTCGCCTCGAGGTTCTCGTACTCCACCAGCTTCGTGAGACGCTCACGCACCGTGGAGAAGTTGGTCAGGGTGCCGCCGATCCACCGCTCGGTGACCGACGGCATGCTGCACTTGCCCGCCTCGGCCTCGACCACCGGTCGGATCTGCTTCTTGGTGCCGAGGAACATGATCTGGGCGCCCGTAGCAGCCAGCGAGCGCACGAAGTGCGTCGCCTGGTAGAGGCCTCGGATCGTCTCCTCGAGGTTGATGACGTGGATCTTGTGGCGCTTCCCGTGGATGAAGGGCTTCATCTTCGGGTTCCAGCGGCTGGCTTGGTGGCCGTAGTGGACTCCGGCGTCGATCAATTCTTGCGCAGTAACGAGCGGCACGTGCGGCGGGCTCCTTGCCTCGGTGGGATGAGGGCTGTCGTGGACGAATGAGGGGCGAAGGATTGTAGGGACGCCTTCAACCTCGTCAAGCTTCGATCCGGACCTGCGCATGGTCCCCAGACACCTGCTGTGCACCGGAAACCCCGCCCGAGAAGCGACCTGCACGCAGCACCGGTCGCCGGGCCGGCTACGACCTTCGGCCCCTGCCGCGATCTTCGCAGCCCCATAAGATCCAGACTGCGTCAACGGATCTGGCTCGCGCGCAACGCCGATCGGGCTTTGCGCCCTGGCTCCTCCTAAACTACGGTGTCGCCATAGGCGGCAGGTCGGAGTTCCCGGTTGCCGCGACCGACCCCTCTGCAGCAGCGAAGCGCGCGGGCGACCGCGTGGCCGCAGCGACCCAACCGAACTTGTCCAGCACCCCGACCCAACCGCTCCCCGAGGATCCTGACCCGCCGCGCCACAAGGCCGCGGCGAGCCAGGCGGTGCTGGTGATGAACCACGGCCACGACGAGCTGGACGACGTCACGACGGCGCTCGCGCGCACCGGCTACGAGGTCCTCCTCGGCGCCAGCCTCGCGCAGAGCCACCACATCGCGGGCCAGCGGCGCCCGGACGTCATCCTGGTGAACCCGCTCGCAGCGTGCGAAGGCAGCGTCGAGCTCGAGCTGCTCGAGCGCGTTCAGGAGGACGACGACCCCATCCCCGTGATCCTGATCGTCGACGACCTCGCGGCGCTCAGCGAGGCGCGCGACATGCGGGTGCCCTTCCGCGACTTCGTGCTCAAGCCGTGCTCACCGGCAGAGGTCCTTCACCGCGTCGACCTCGCGCTGCAGACGCGCGCCCGGATCCGCGGCCTGCAGTCCCGCGCGCGAAAGCTCGAGGGTCAGGTCAGCGTCGACTTCAAGACGGGCCTGACCAGCGAGCTCTACATGAAGAAGATCATGGTCCTGGAGTGGAAGCGGGCCCAGCGCCACCAGAACCCGCTGTCGCTGCTGCTGCTCGACGTGGACGACTTCAAGACGGTCAACGACAGCACCGAGTACGCGTTCGGCGACGAGGTGCTGCGGCGCGTCGCCGACGCGCTCAAGGGCAACATCCGCGAGACCGACTTCGCCGCGCGCTTCGGCGGCGACGAGTTCTGCGTGCTCCTGCCGCAGACGACGCCCGCCGAGGCGGTGCAGACCGCGCTGCGTATCCGCAAGCGGGTCAGCGGCATGAGC
>CAZTQF010000073.1:0-8484 GCA_964615255.1 uncultured candidatus Brocadiaceae bacterium
ATCAACGATGGATTGCTTCGTCGGCTAAGCCTCCTCGCAATGACGAGGGGAGCGTAGGAAGCTGCGCAGGATAGCGGCGCACCTACTCGGAAGCAAACTTCTAGACGCGGTAGTTCGGCGCCTCCTTGGTGATCTGGATGTCGTGCGGGTGGGACTCACGCAGCGTCGCGGCGCTGATCCGCAGGAACTTGGCCTTCTCGTTCAGCTCCTGCAGCGTGCGCGCGCCGCAGTAGCCCATGCCGGAGCGGATGCCGCCGACGAGCTGGTAGACGTAGTCGGTCACCTTGCCCTTGAACGGAACCATGCCCTCGACGCCCTCCGGCACGAACTTCATCTTCTCGGTCACGTCGCCCTGCGCGTAGCGGTCGGCGGAGCCGCGCTCCATCGCGCCGAGCGAGCCCATGCCCCGCACGGCTTTGAACTGCCGGCCGCGGTAGAGGATGGTCTCGCCGGGCGACTCCTCGGTGCCGGCCAGCAGCGAGCCCAGCATGACGGTCGACGCGCCGGCGGCGAGCGCCTTGACGATGTCGCCAGACTGACGAATGCCGCCGTCGGCGATCACCGAGACGCCGGCTGGTTCGCAGGCGCGCACCGCCTCCATGACGGCGGTCAGCTGCGGGACGCCGCAGCCGGTGACGACGCGCGTCGTGCAGATCGAGCCGGGCCCGATGCCGACCTTGACGCCGTCTGCGCCGGCGTCGACCAGCGCCTTGGCGCCGTCGTAGCTGCCGACGTTGCCTGCGACCACCGGCACACGGCCGCCCTGCTTGATCGCCGCGACCGTGTCGATCACGTTGCGGCTGTGGCCGTGCGCTGTGTCGACCACGATCACGTCACAGCCGGCCTCGACCAGCTTGCCGACCCGCTCGAGGTCGTGCACGCCGACCGCCGCGCCGACCAGGAGGCGGCCGCGCTCGTCGCGCGCCGCCATCGGGTACTCCTCGGTGCCGCGGATGTCGCGCATCGTGATCAGACCGGCGAGCGACCCGTCGTCGTTGACCAGGATCAACTTCTCGACCTTGTTGGAGCGCAGGATCTGACGCGCCTGGTCCAGGGTCGTGCCGGGCGGCGCCGTGACGAGGTCCTTGGCGGTCATGACCTCGCCGACCGCCTGGTTGCGGTCCTCCACGAACCGCAGGTCGCGGTTGGTCAGGATCCCGACGACCCGCCGCTGCCCGTCGACCACCGGCAGACCGCTGATCTTGTGCGTCTGCATCAGGTCCTTGGCGTGTCCGACGAGGTCGTCCGGGGCCAGGGTGTTGGGATCGACGATCACGCCGTTGGCCGAGCGCTTGACCTTGTCGACCTCGATGACCTGCTCGTCGACCGAGAGGTTCTTGTGCACGATCCCGATGCCGCCCTGCTGGGCCAGCGCGACCGCCATCCGCGATTCGGTCACGGTGTCCATGGCGGCGCTGACGATCGGCACCTGCAGGGTGACGCCGCGACAGAACTGCGTGCGGGTCACGACGTCACGGGGCAGCGCCGAGGCCATCTGCGGCACCAGCAGGACGTCGTCGTAGGTGAGGCCTTCGCCGAGGATCTCAACCAAGTGCTTTCTCCAGGGGTGGTCGGGAAAGCGTTGGGACGGTAGCGGTTCGGCCGGCCGAACGCCACATGTTGTTGGCTGACTTGACCCCCAAACCACCACGGGTTGGGGTCCCGGGCGAGCTCCGGCTCAGCGCTCCCAGCGCCATTGCCGCTCCCGAACGTCGGCTGAGAGCGTCAGCGTGGTCTCTGCGACGCGCGTCCCCCGCCGCCAGAGCGTCAGCGTGCACGGCCCGGTGGGAGCCTCGAAACCAACGCTGCTCGCCGACGCGCGGCCGCGCCAGGCGTAGCCCGACTCGTGCGCCACCGACACCTCTCCGGCCGCCGTCAGCGGCGGCTCGAACCAGACGGTGTAGGCCAAGAGCCCGTCCGCGGCGGGCGGCGCGGGCGGCTGCACCTCGCACCCCGCCGCGCTCGCCAGGGCCAGCCAGGCGAGCGCGCGTCGAGCGATCCCGTTCACGCGCGCGAGAAGGCGGCGTCTGCCGGGGACTCACGGCGCGTGCACCGGACGTCGCTGCGGTTGACGGCCAGGTGCAGCAGGATCGGCCAGCAGTCCGCAGGGTCGGCGCCCACAGAGGCGGCGAGCGCGACGACGTCTCGACCTTCGCTGTCGAGGCAGGCCAGCAGCTTCGCCTGCAGCGCGAGCACGTCCGCGGCGGCCTTCTTCCCCGCCTCCACGCCCGGCTGGTGGAACGCGTTGGTGTCGATCAACTCGGCGTAGATCGCGACGGTCCGCTCGAACAGCGCCACCAGCGCGCCGAGCACGCGCTCGTCGATCCGGTCGACGCAGATCGTCGCCGAGCTGCGCCCGCTCTCCCGGAGCGCGCGCCGCGTCCCCTGCCAGAACCCGTCGAGGTAGTCCCCGGTGGTGACGCCGGGCTCGACCTCGAAGTGCGGGCCGGCGCGGTCCCGCAGGACGCGCACGAAGGTCACGAAGAAGTCATGACGCCCGTCGCGCAGCTGCTGGACGAACGCGTGTTGGTCCGTCGAACCCTTGTTGCCGTAGACGGTCAGCCCCTGACAGACCTCGCGGCCCTGACGGTCGCGCTGCTTGCCGATCGACTCCATCACCAGCTGCTGCAAGTAGCGCGAGAGCAGCAGCAGCCGGTCCTTGTAGGGCAACACCGCCATCGCCCGATCGCCGACGCCGCTGCCCTCGTGGTGCCAGAAGCAGGCCAGCATCGCGGCCGGGTTGGCGAAGACGTCCGCCCGGCGCGTCGCGTCGTCCATCGCCGCCGCGCCGGCGAGGAACGCGCGCACGTCCATGCCGATCAGCGCGCCTGGCACGAGGCCGACCGCCGACGTCACCGAGGTGCGCCCGCCGATCCAGTCCCACATCGGAAAGGTCTGCAGCCAGCCTTCTTCGACGGCGCGGCCGTGCAGCTTGCTGCCGTCGGTGGTGATCGCGACCGCGCGCGGACCGAGCGAGAGCCCCTCGGCCGCGAGCGCCCGCTGCACCTCGAGCATGCCGTTGCGGGTCTCGGGTGTGCCGCCGGACTTGCTGATCACGACGACGAGCGCGTCCTGCAGCGAGCCGACGCGCGAGAGCGCCGCGTCGATGCCTTCGGGGTCGGTGTTGTCCAGCACGGTCAGGCTCATCGGCGCCGACGCCGAGGCGAGCGCGTCGGCGAGCAGCATCGGGCCGAGCGCGGAGCCCCCGATCCCGCAGAGCACGACCTTGGTGAAGGCGCCGCCCTCGGGAGGCGCGACGGCGCCGCTGTGAACCGCCGCCGCGAAGCGCTCGACGTCCTCGACCGTGGCGCGGATCTGCTCGCCCAGCGCCGGCTCGGGCGCGAGCCCCGGCGCCCGCAGCCAGAAGTGGCCGACCTGACGCCCCTCGTCCGGGTTGGCGACGCAGCCGGCCTCGAGCTCGGCCATCGCCGCCAGGGCCGCCTGCAGCGCCGGCCGCTGCGCTTCGACGTCCTCCTCGCGCAGCGCCGAATGCGAGAGGTCGAGCTCGACGAACGGGTCGTCGAGCACGCTGCGGAGACGGAGATAGCGACCGAAGCGAGAGGTTGGTTCCATTGCGGCCCGTGCGGCGCTGGATGGTAGTCTGCGTCGATGGAGCGCTCCACCGCGATCCTCGTCGCGCTGCTGGCCTTTCTGGCCGCGTTGATCGTGATCGGCGTGCGCGCCTCACGCCAGACCCGGGACTCGGACGGGTTCTACCTCGGCGGCCGGTCGTTGGGCCCCTGGGTCGCGGCGCTCGCGGCCAACGCCAGCTCGTCGTCGGCGTGGAGCATCGTGGGCGCCAGCGGCTTCGCCTACCGCTTCGGCCTGACGGCGCTGTGGCTGATCCCGGGCTGCGTCGGCGGGTTCCTGCTCAACTGGTTCCTGGTCGCGCCGCGCCTGCGCGCACAGACCGGCAGCGCGATCACCTTGACCGACTTCCTCGCGGGGCCCGAGGGCGCCCCCGGTCGGCGCGGCGTGGTGGTGTTCGCGTCGGCGCTGACGCTCGCGTCGCTGCTCACCTACGTCGCCGCCCAGATGCAGGCGGCCGGCGCAGCCTTCGGCCACGCGTTTCCGGACACCTTCGCGGGCGACCCGAGCGTCGGGATCCTCATCGGCGCGGTCGTGACGGTGCTCTACACGCTGTCCGGCGGCTACCTCGCGGCGAGCGTGACCGACACCGTGCAGGGACTGCTGATGGCCGCCGTCGCGGTGGTCGTCCCGGCCGCGGCGATCTGGCACGCGGGCGGGCTCGGCCCGTTCTTCGACGCCGTCAGGGCGATCGGGGACGAGGCCCCGTTCACGGCGCTCGACGCCGGCGTCGACGCAGACCACTGGCTCGGCTTCGGCGGCGCCAACGACGGCGCCGCCGCGCTCGCGTTCGGCTTCGGCCTGCTCGGGATCGGCCTCGGCTACCCGGGTCAGCCGCACGCCGTGAACAAGTACATGGGCATGGCGCCCGACGCTTCGATGACCGTCGCGCGCACGGTCGGGCTGAGCTGGGCGGTCCTGCTCTATGCGGGCATGCTGATCCTGGGATGGGCGGTGAGGGTCTGGTTCCCGATGCCCGCCGGCCAGCACGAGGCCGCCATCTACGTGGCCAGCGAGCAGCTGCTCCCGGTCGTCGTCGACGGCGTCGTCGTCGCGAGCGTGCTCGCCGCGATCATGTCGACGGTCGACAGCCAGCTGCTCGTCTGCGCCAGCAGCGTCAGCCACGACCTGGGCCTCGCGCGGCGCTTCCCCGGCAGGACCCTCGCCATCGCGCGCGCGACGGTGCTGACGATCGGGACGGGCGCGCTGATCGCCGCGCTGCTGCTGCCCAAGGACGTCTTCGGCAACGTGCTGTTCGCCTGGGCCGCGCTCGGCTCGGCGTTCGGCCCGCTGCTCTTGGTTCGCCTGTGCATCGGGCCGGTCGCGCCGCGTTTTGCGCTCGCCGCGATGGTGGTCGGCGGCGGCAGCGCGGTGGCTTTCTTCTACGTCAACAAGCTCGGTGTCACCGAGGTCCCAGCGGGGTTCCTCGACCGCGTCGTCTCATGGCTGCTGGCGCTGGCCGTGGCGCTGGTAGGCGCTCGGCGCTCAACGGGTTAGAACGGTCGCATGCGCGACTCCTACCTCGTCTTCGGCCAGCCCCGGATCGTGCTGGCGCGGGGGCGTGGCGGCTAGCCTTCGGTGATGCGCTCGATGTCTGCGCCGATGCCCTGCAGCTTGTTCTCGATCCGCTCGTAGCCGCGGTCGATGTGGTAGACGCGGCGCACGTCGGTCGCGCCGCGCGCGACCAGGCCCGCGAGGACGAGGCTCGCAGACGCGCGCAGGTCGCTCGCCATCACCGGCGCGCCGCGCAGCTCCTCGGTGCCTTCGATGATCGCGCTCGGCCCCTCTCGCCGGATCCGCGCTCCCAGCCGCTGCAGCTCGGACGCGTGGATGAAGCGCTCGGGGTAGACCTTCTCGGTGATCACCGAGACGCCCTGCGCGCGCGTCATCAGCGCCATGAACTGCGCCTGCAGGTCCGTCGGGAACCCTGGGTAGGCCATGGTCGTGACGTCGACGGCCTTGAGCTGGCCCGACGCTGTCGGCAGCACGCGGATCGTGTCGTCGCCGACCTCGAGCTGCACGCCCGCGGCCCGCAGGCGGTCGACGACGGCGAGCAGGTGCATCGGGTTGCAGTGCGTGACGGTGACGTCGCTGTTGAGCATCGCGGCGCCGCACAGGAACGTGCCTGCCTCGATGCGGTCGGGGATCATGTCCCACTCGCAGCCGTGCAGCGTGTCGACGCCTTCGATCGTCAGCAGGTGCCCGCCGATCCCGGAGATGCGCGCGCCGCACCTGTTGAGGAAGTGGCACAGGTCCTCGATCTCCGGCTCCATGGCCGCGCACTCGAGGTGCGTCGTGCCGGTGCCGAGCGTGGCGGCCATCAAAACGTTCGCCGTGCCGAGCACCGTCGAGCCCATGTTCCCGCCGAGGAAGCACACGCCGCCCGTCGGCCGGCCGCTCAAGGTCACGTAGCCGTCGCCTAGCTCGACCTTGCCGCCGATGTCCTGCAGCCCCTTGATGTGCAGGTCCACCGGGCGGTGCCCGAAGACGCAGCCGCCGGGGTAGCTGACGCGGGCGACGCCTCGACGCGCCCAGAGCGGGCCGAGCACGACGAAGCTGGCGCGCATCGTGCGGACCAGGTCGTAGGGCGCCTCGTAGACGGTCTTGTCGCGCGCCTCGAGCTCGAGGGAGCCGTCGGGGCGCCAGGCGTGCCAGATCCCGAGCTTGCCGAGGATCCGGAGCAGGTTCTCGACGTCCTTGAGCCGCGGCATGTTGCGCAGCAGGATCGGCCCGTCGACGAGCAGCGACGCGGCCAGGATCGGCAGCGCGCCGTTCTTACTACCGGAAACACGAACGGTGCCGCGCAAGCCGCGGCCACCCCGGATACGGATACGATCCAAGGACCCCCTCCATCGACCGCCGAAACCCCCGCCAAAGCAGGTTCTCGACAGTCTGGAAACACTGGTGAGAACGAGAAAGGAGCCGCAAGTCGAAGCCCGCATACCAGTTGCTTCCCTTCGGGAGGGAGCGCTGCGAGGAGCACCTGAGCAGGATCTCAGGAGTTCTCCACAAGCGCGCATCTGGCTGACCGATCCGGGCGCGACTACGGCGTGGCGTAGTCTGGCCGTCCTTGCGCGGCGACGCAAGCGCGCCTTCCAAGATCTTGACCGACTCTAGCGAGGATCTTCTCCCGAGCCGCGCGCGTCATCGTCGCCTGCGCCCGGCGCGTCGAAGTCGTGCTCTGCGAGGTCCACGACCACTTCGACTTCGCCGCCCGCACCGCGGCGCCGCAGCACCCGCTCGCCGTCGCGATCGAGCACGAACAGCTCACCCGCGTCGCTCACCGCGAGCGCGAGCGGGTCGCGACAGACCGACGCTAGCTCCCCCACCGGGCAGGGCATGCCGTCTCGATGCAGCCCGACGAGCACAGCCTCCGCGCCGCCTCGATCGACGACCAGCAGCGTGCGGTCCGCGAGCCGCGCCACCGCTGCAGGGCGCGCGCCTGGACCGTCCCGGCCTGGAAGCGCGAGCTCTTGGACGAAGCCGCCGTCGGGCCGGAACATCTGCAGGCGACCGCGCAGCGTGTCCGCCACGACGAGCCCGAGCGCGTCACAGTGGAGCCCTCGCGGCGCGGCCCAGCGCGCGCCGGACTCGCCGCGCGCGGCCAGCGCCCTGAGCGCGTTGCCGTGCACGTCGAAGCACTGCACGCCGCGACGACGCGGCCGCTCTCCGAGCGCGACCCACACTTGGCCGCCGTGGCAGGCGACCGCGTGCGGCCGGTCGAGCACCCCCAGATTGTCGCGCCCCCGATCGCCGCGTTCGGGCGGCGGCAGGCCGACGTCGCCCAGGTGCTGCCCGAACGCGTTGTAGCGGCGCACGCAGCTGTTCTGTGGGTCGGCGACGAACAGCCGGAACTGCGCGTCGACGGCGACCCCGGCGGCGTCGGAGTAGCCCGACGGCCCGACCGGGGTGGTCCACGAAGACAGGCGCGCGCGGGCGTCGAGGTCGTAGAGGAATACGTGCCCGCGGCCCGCGGACCAGGTGACGCACAGCAAGTTGTTTCGGACCGCGAGGCCGCCGATCATCCGGGCCATGCTACCCGCTCGGCCCCGAACCGACCGACTCCTGTCGATCGGTCTGCCGCTCGCGATCGCCGCGTGCGCGGCGCTGCCGCCGTCGGGCTATCCCGCGCACGTCGACTACGCGTTCGAGGCGCGCTTCACCGTCGACGACAGCGGCGCGCTCTTGCTGCCGGCCTCGCGCCGCGACCTGGTGGTCCGCTCCCTGGAAGTGACGCCTCGCCCGCGCGCCGAGCGCTTCTCGGCGAGGGGACGGTCGATGACGTTTTTGCCCGGGACCGTCGTGCGAGCCCGCGGTGACCTGCGCGCCTACCGCCGCGACGACGGGTCGATGCCGAGCCTCGCGGAGTTGCTGCCGGGGGCCGCGCTGCTGCGATGAGCTCGGACGCCCCCCAACCCCGGGTCGCGATCGAGCCGAGCACCGGACGGCCGGTGTTGATGGCGCCGAAGCGACAGCAAAGGCCCATGCACACCGGCAGCCGCAAGGTCGCGGCGCGCTGCCCGTTCTGCGCAGGCCACGAGGACGACACGCCGCCTGAGCGCGACGCGGTGCGCGACGGCGCGGGCGCGTGGCTGGCGCGCGCCTTCGAGAACAAGTACCCGGCGACCGGCTGCCACGAAGTGATCGCCGAGGGCCCCGCCCACCGCGAGCATCCCAGCGACCTGGACGTCGCGGCGTGGCGCGGCGCGCTCGAGCTCTGGCTCCGGCGCGTGCAGGCCATCGAGCAGCTGCCGGGGGTGGCGCACGCGTTCTTGTTCAAGAACGTCGGCGCGCGCGCGGGCGCGTCGATCGCGCACAACCACAGCCAGGTGATCGGGCTCGACGAGCTGCCGCCGCGCCTTGCCCTGGAGGTGGCGCAGCAGCGCGCCGCCGGCC
>CAZTQF010000074.1:0-7209 GCA_964615255.1 uncultured candidatus Brocadiaceae bacterium
AACGTGCCCGATGTGCCGAAGCCGACGGTCCACATCTCCTGCTCACCGACCGGCGTGACCGCCGTCGGGAAGTAGACGTAGGCCTCGAAGCTGACGTTGCGCGCCGGGTCGGAGAGCAGCATCCCGTGGTCGCCGCCGCCGGCGGGGTCCCAGAGGACGCCCGCGAAGCCGCCCTGCGGCGAGACGTTGATGGCGCTCGGGTTGTTGCCGTCGACGAACGTCGGGTCGATCGAGACCGGGTTCGCCCACGAGCTGCCCCACCCGGGGACGACGTTGCCCGGCGCGATGCCGTCGAAGGGCTCGACGAGGATCGACGTGTAGGGCTGGTTGTTGCTGGTGCCGGGCGACCACGGCTGCAGCCGGAAGTCGTGGCCGTTGTCGTCGGTGTCGTAGCCGTCACGCAGGCGCGACCACGACGACTCGTTGCCTTCGATGCAGGTGAAATTGCCCCACACGCCTTCGCCCTCGACGAGCGCGGCGTTGAACACGCCCTTGTTGGCTTCGTAGATCAGCGTGTCGACGATGTTCTGCGCGGCGTCGAAGATCGTGATCGACTCGTTGCTGTTCTGCAGGAAGCCCGAGGTCCGCGGGATGTCGACGTTCGGCACGTTCGGGTCGCCGACGACGAGGAAGTCGCCGGGGTTGAGCACGGTGCCCGCGGGGAAGGTCTCGGTGAAGTTGACGCCGTTGGAGTCGTCGCCGACGAGCGTCCAGTTGCTGATGTCGACGGGCGACGCGCTGCGGTTGTAGATCTCGGCGAACTCGATCGTGTCGGCGCCCGAGTCGTCGTAGACGAACTCATTGATGACGACCGGCGCGGTGGAGCCGCCTTGGCCGCCCTGCGGGAGCGCGGCGAGCAGGTTGAGGAGGGTGGTGCTGAGCATGGGAAGCGGGGGCTGGTGGAGGGAGGGTGCGTAGCGAGCGCGAGCCCGACCGATCGGGTCAGGCCGCTCTTTCTCGGCAAGCACGTTACCGTCATATGCCGCGCGGAAGCGTTGCGTTTCACGCGTGTTGCAACTGTTGCGATACGGCGCGCGGCATATGCGCGGCGCCCGTCGCCTGCGCGCGGCGTCCGCGCCGAGGCGAAGTCACGCTGTCATCGATCGTTCGCGCCGAGCATCGCGGCGGCGACCACGCCGACGCCGACGACGTCTCGCTCCGTGCAGCCCCGACTAAGATCCAGCCAAGGCGTCCGGAATCCCTGCAGCAGCGGCCCGTAGGCGTCGAAGCGGCCCAGCCGCTGGGCGAGCTTGTAGGCGATGTTGCCCGCGTCGAGGTCGGGGAACACCAACACGTTCGCGCGGCCCCCGAGCGGACTGTCGGGGCACTTGCGCGCGGCGACTTCGGGCGCATACGCCGCGTCGAACTGGAGCTCGCCGTCGGCCGGCACGTCGGGATGCGCGCGTCGGAACGCGTCGCACGCGCCCCTCATCTTGTCGACCATCGGGTGCGCGGCGCTGCCCTTGGTGCTGAACGACAGGAACGCGACGCGGGCCTCGTCGCCCGCGAGCAGGCGGTGGTTCCGCGCCGTGGTGCCAGCGATGTGTACGAGCTGCTGCGGGTCGGGGTCTGGGACGACGCCGCAGTCGGCGAACGAGAGCACCTCGGCGCCGCGGACCATCAAGAACATCGACGAGACCAGCGGCGTCGCGGGGTCCGTGCCGATGCACGCGAGGCCGGCGCGGATGACGTCCGCGGTCGCGTGCGCCGCGCCGCTGACCCCCGCGTCGGCGTGGCCGAGGCCGCACAGACCCGCGCCGAAGACGAGCGGCTGCGCGGCGAGCTGCGCGGCGTCGGCCTCGGTGACGCCCTTGTGCCGCCGCCGTTCGAAGACCAGCGCCGCGACGTCGTCGTAGCGCGGGTCCGCGGCGGGCGACTCGATCCAGACCACCTCGGCCAGCCCGTCGGACTCGAGCGCGCGCCGCGCTGCGACGATCCGCGCGTCGGCGGTCTCCGGCAGCACGAGCCGCGGGCGGCGCTGCCGAGCGCGCGCGCGGAGAGCTTCGAGCACCTCGGCCATGCTGGCATTCTGAAGCGGGTCGCCCGGAAGGCAACCGCGCGACGGCCAGGCGGCGCGCCTTACTTGCGGGCTTGCTCTGGCTGCGCAGATCGGACCGGCAGCTGAACCTCGAAGTAGCGCCGGTCGCCTCGGACCATCGGGCTGTTGTAGGCCATCGTGCGCAGCGGGCCGGCGACGACCCACGCGCCGTCGCTCGCCGCTACGAAAGCGCGCAGGCGCTGCTCGAGCGCGGCGACCCGGCCCTTGCGCTCGTAGCCGTTGGCGCCGATCGAGAGCACGGTGGCCGCAGGCACGTCGACGACCTCGACCCCGTCGCCGACCTTGGCGGGGTCGGTCGACCGGTCCCCGTAGAGGAACGCCATCGACGCCGCGCGCTCGCCGTCGGCGCGGTAGTCCATCTGGACCGGAGAGGTCATCGCGATGCCGTTGTCCTTGATGTGGTTGAACAGCGGCCAGAACGCGCCGTCGGTGCCGCCGGCCTTCATCGCCGTGCGCGCCATCCGGTAGGCGGGGTAGCGGCGGAGCTCGATTTCGTCGAGGCCGCAGAAGCGCGGGAAGCCCTCGGGGACCTCCGCCTCGTCGACGGGGCGAAACGTCAGCGTGTCGACCAGCTCCCCGAGGTCGAGGCGCACCCGCGCGAGCGCGCGCGCGGGGTCGGTCGCCTCGTTCGCGCGCCGGAGCGCGTCGGCGAGCTTCGCGCGCGCGCTGCTGCCGGTGGACAGCGCGGCGCCGCTCGTCGCGGCGAGCGCGACCGTCGTCGCGAGGTCGTGCTCGGCGTCGATGACGCGTTCGATCTTGGCAGCGGCGGCCCGTCGCGCCGCGGTGTCGCCGGGCTGCAGCAGGCGGACCTGCGCGGGGATCGTCGCGGCGAGCAGCGCGGCTGTGCAGAGCGAGGGCTTGAGCATGTCGTCCGGTTCGCCTCGTCGGCAGCCCGGATGCAGGCTACGCTGCGCGCGTGTCCTCCCACCCGCCGCCTGTCGCCGCTGCGTACCTCGCGCCGGACGGGCTGCTCGCGCCCGTGACCGCGGCCCTCGGGGACGACGTGCTCGACGTGCGCGGGCGGCTGGTCCTGGCGCGGTCGGCCTGCGAGGAGGCGTCTTGGTGGGCGGCGAACACGTGGCTCGAGCCCCAGTGGCGCCACATCCAGTCGATCGGGGACGGCGCGCGGTGGCTGCGGTCGATGCAGCGCAACTGGGCGTTCTTCGGCGAGGCCTTCCACCGCCGGGCGGCGCTGCTGACCGAGAAGCTGCCGCCGCTGCGGCCGCGGCCGCGCGCGTTTCCGTTCGAGGTCCCGGACTCGCCGATGGGCGGTTGGACGCTCTGGGATCACGGCCTGCTGCTGGCGAGCGCGCGGTGCAGCTCCCCGTTCGCCAACGGCGAGCTCGCGTTCGTCGAGCATCGGGCCGGCCCCCCCAGCCGCGCCTACCGCAAGGTCTGGGAGGCGCTGACCGTGCTGGGCGAGCACCCGGGCCCCGGCGAGCGCTGCGTCGACCTGGGCGCGGCGCCGGGCGGCTGGACCTGGGCGCTGGCCCGCCTGGGCGCCGAGGTGATCGCCGTGGACAAGGCCGAGATGGACCCGGCCGTAGCCGCGCTCTCGAACGTCTCGGTCCGCACCGAGAGCGCCTTCGGGCTGGAGCCCGCCGACCTCGGGCCCGTCGACTGGCTGTTCAGCGACGTGATCTGCTACCCCAAGCGGCTGCTCGAGCTCGTCCTCCGATGGCGCGACGAGCGCATGGCAGGCCGCTTCGTCTGCACGATCAAGTTTCAGGGGGACGAAGAGCACGAGGCGGCGCGCGGCTTCGCCGCGATCCCCGGGGCGCGGGTCGTGCACCTCCACCACAACAAGCACGAGTTGACCTTCCTGCTCGACGCGCGCTGAGCTCGCGCTGGCTGCGGTGCCGCAGCGCCCGGGCGAATCCGGGGATCGACGCGCGGCGAACGTCCCGTCATGCTGACCTGGCTGAAGCGCCGTCGTCTCGAGAAGCTCCACCGCAAGCTGCTCCAGGAGGCGCGGGACCTGCAGCGCCGGGGAGACATCGTTGCCTTCGCCGCCAAGACGGCCGAGGCGGACAAGGTCGAGCGCGAGCTGGCCGCGCTGTCCTGATCTGGGCTCCACGCTTCGCTGCGACTTGCTGGTGGTCGTGATCGCGCCTGTGCGCCGCTATCGTCCGGCGGCATGAAGACGCTCTTCCTCGCGCTCGCGGCCGCGACCCTGACCGCCTGCGGCGCAGCGCCCCGCCCGTTGTTCAACGGCCAGGACCTCGAAGGCTGGCACACCGACATCCCCGACGCCGACGCGGGCAAGGACCTGCCGGCGTCGTTCGTCGTGCAGGACGGGCTGCTCATCAGTCGCGGCACCCCCCAGGGACACCTGATCACCGACGCCGTGCACAGAGACTATCGCCTCGAGGTCGAGTGGCGCTGGCCTGGTGAGCCGGGCAACTGCGGCGTGCTCGTGCACGCCTCGACGCCGCGGCGCCTCTACGGGATGTTTCCGCAGTCGATCGAGTGCCAGCTGCACCACACCAACGCCGGCGACTTCTGGTGCATCGGCGAGGACATCTCCGTTCCGAGCATGGCGCGTCGCCGCAGCGGGAAGCCAGAACGCTGGGGCGGCGAGCAGGGTCAGTCGCGGCGGATCCGCAACCTGACCGACGGCTCCGAGCGCGCGCTCGGAGAGTGGAACGAGATGGTGATCGAGTGTCGCGGTCGCCGCATCGACATCTGGGTCAACGGTGACAAGGTCAACGACGGGTTCGACTGCACGGCGGACCGCGGCCAGATCGCGATCCAGGCCGAGGGCGCGCGCTGCGAGTTCCGCAAGCTGGCGCTCACGGAGCTCTAGGCGCGCCGCCCCGGGTCGACTACTGGACGATCTCGACCTTGGTCGAGTTGGACACGTGCGTGGCCAGCCCGGTGCTCTCCACCACGACGTAGGCGACCTCGAGGTCGCGTCCGATCAGCGACGGGACCAGGAAGTTGCCCGGGATGAAGATCTGTGAGTCGGCCCGTCCCTGTGCATCGATCGTGCCGAACGTGTCGATGAACAGCGGCGTGTTCGGGAACATCAACATGCCCGACGTGAGGATGTCGGCAGTGAACGGCAGCTCGAGGCCGCCGGGGAGCGGCGTGTTCCCGCCGCCTTCGAGCGACGCGAGCATGAAGTAGACGTCGCCGGCGTGGCTCGTGTCGACGATGTTCGTGCACGCGATCGTGCCCCCCGTGGTCCGGGATACGTCCACGGAGCGGTTCCACATGCTCCGCTCGACGAAGTCACACTGGAAGATGAAGCCGGACGCGCTCGGGTCGGTGTATTCCCAGACCACGTCGCCGGCGGCCGAGACCTCGAACAGGCGGCGGAACATGCCCTGGCAGATCAGCGTGTTGCCGTTCTCCAGGCGCTGCGCGCCCGACACGAAGGGCGAGTAGAAGGTCAGCGGGTCGCTGTAGGACCAGACCGGCGCGGCCGGGCCGAAGGTGTTGCTGACGGGGTCGATGAACGGCATGCCGCTGCCGTCGACCGGCAGCTCGATCTCGATCACGGCGGACTCGCCGCCGAGCGGGTGCGTGGCGGTCGGCTCCGTCAGGACCTGGACCATGTTGTTGAAGATGGTGATGTTGCCCGCGCCCGGGAAGCCCTCGGGGATGAACCGCGGGTCGTGCTGGCGGAACAGCGTCTGGTCGGCGGCCGTGCCGCGGCCGTAGGCCTCGGGGTTGCCCCAGCGCCACAGCAGGTCGCCGCCGCGGCCGCGGTTGCCGCCGGTGTGGCTGGCTGCCTCGGCGGTCGTCGTCGAGTGGTCGATCAGCCACACCTCGTTCTGCGAGCGCGCGCTGATGATGATCCAGTCGTTGACCGGGTCGTAATCGATGCCGTTGCAGTGGTGAATGTCCCCGATGGTCAGCACCCACTCGGGGTAGTTGATGTCGATCAGCTCCGGGTGATCGGCGACGACGCCGTAGTTCGGTAGCGTCGGGTCGTAGTCCTGCACCCAGTGGTCGGCGGAGTGCCACTCCCAGACGATCTGGCCGGAGGTCGGGCCGATGCGCTGGATCTCGATGATCGTCTCGGGGAACCAGTTCGGGGCCGGCAGCAGCGCCGGGTCACGACCGTCCGCGAGCGCGTGGCTCTGGAGCAGGTTGTCCACGGTCATGACCAGGACGTTGCCGTTGGGCAGCACGAAGAAGTCGTGGTGCATGAGCCGCTGCGGGCTGTTGATCAGCACGTTCCAGGTCATGTTGCCGTCGAAGTCCATCTGCTGGAGGCGACCGGTCACACCCGGGAAGGTGTTGTTGTCGTCGAAGGCGGCGATGACGATCGAACCATCGGGCGCGAGGTGCACACCTTGCGTGTTGGTCGTGCCGTTGGGCCACGAGTGCACGACCTGGCCTTGGGTGTCGACGAGGCGGAGCTGGTCGGTGCCTTGTGGTGACGAGAAGAGGCGCAGTCCTTGCTCAGCGGAGGGAGCTTGCGCCACGACCGGGCAAGCGCCGAGGAGGAACAAGAGGTGGGAGGGCTTCATGCACCGGAAGCTACCAAAGCCCCAAATCCAGCGGCTAGGGGGTGCTTTGCATTGCGGCTCGCGCAATTTGGATTTTCACACAGCCCAACAAAGGACCGTCCAAATCGAGACCGGGGGACGGCTTGAGGACTGTCTCGAAGCAGCGCCGGCGAGCGCAGCGCAAGCAGCCGAGGCGTCACGGATTGGGGCGGTAGGCGTAACCACCGCTCGTGCGCAGAAATCGTCAGATGCCCAGGTCCGAAACGCGTATTCCTCGCCTCGCGTCCGAAGCGCAGGGGGCCGCTACGGGCGTTCGACCTCGAGCTCCAAGAGTCCCAGGCCGTGCGTCTTGCCCTGGGCGTCGGTCTTGAGGCTCTCGCTGCCGCCGCCGCCGAGGCTGTCGCGGAGCAGGAAGTTCAGCGCGAGCATGTTGGGCGCTTCGTAGCGTGTCACCTCGCCGAAGCAGATGTCGCGGAAGTGCTCCTTCACGCGCGCGACGGTCAGCTCGCGCTTGAGGACCTCGTAATCGGCCTCGTTGGTGACGAAGACGCCGACGTTGCTGCCGTCGCCCTTGTCGCCGCGGGTGTATTCGCCCGCGAGGCGAACGCGCCCGGCCAGGGGGCTCCTCCAGCGGCGGCCCACCCACGCCTGCTTGCCGCCCAAGTACTGCGGGTGGGTCAGGTTCATGTA
>CAZTQF010000074.1:7219-8414 GCA_964615255.1 uncultured candidatus Brocadiaceae bacterium
CCGCTGCGGGCCATCGCGAACTCACGGAGCTTCACCTTCGCCATTACGACTCCTCCACGCGCACGCGCGTCTGGACCTGGGTCTTGTCGAGCAGCGCCGGCCAGTAGCCGACGATGTCGGTCGCCTTGGGCCGGCCCCCCGCGAACCCGGTGACGCCTGGCGGCCCCGACGTGACCAGCGGCACCAGCTCGCTGCCGAAGCGGTTGACGCGCGCCTTGTCCTGGCACTTCACGCCCATGCGCAGCACGACCTCGGGCGGGTCCGTCGATTCGAGGATGCCGGCGTGCGTGACGCCCGCGCCCACGAACTCGACCATCTTCTCGTCGTCGGCGAACTCGCAGCCGTCCAGCGCGAGGCGACCCCAGACGATGTCGGCGCACAGCCTCGCCTTCTCGATCGCGTCGGGGCCCGCGATGGTCAGCTGGCCGGTCGCCTTGTAGCCGTTCTGGTAGCTGAGCGAGACCTTGTAGGTGTCGGTCGGCGCGCTGCCCTTGACGCCGGAGACCTGCACGCGGTTGGGGCCGACCTCCTCGATCTGGGCGCTGGTGAAGTCCGCCGCGCAGTCGGGGCCGAGGTAATTGTTGGGGTCACCCATCTCGTAGAGGAGCTGCGAGACGACCGTGTCGCGGGTCAGGAGCCCGCCCGTGCCTTCGTGCTTGGTCACGGTGAACGTCCCGTCCGGCGTCGCCTCGATCACGGGATAGCCGATGCGCACGAAGTCCTCGACGTCGCGCCAGCGGGTGTAGTTGCCGCCGGTGCACTGCGCGCCGCACTCGCCGATGTGGCCGGCGACGGTGCTCGCCGCGAGCTTGTCGTAGTCGGTCGGCTGCCAGCCGAACTCGTGCACCATCGGGCCGCCGACCAGCGCCGGGTCCGTAACGCGCCCGCAGATGACGATCTGCGCGCCCTGCGCCAGGCACTCGGCGACCGAGAACGCGCCGATGTACGCGTTGGCGCTCAGCAGCTTGTCCTGCACCTCGGAAAGCGGCCGGCCGTCGTCCATGTTCTTCATGTCGTGCCCGCCGCCGAGCAGCTCGGGCACGCGCGTCAGGATGTCGTCGCCCTCGACGATGCCGACCTTGAGGCCCTTGATGCCCTTCTTCTTCGCGAGGTCGAGCACGGCGCGCAGGCAGGCCTCCGGGTTCACGCCGCCGGCGTTCGCGATGACCCGGATCCCCTTGGCGGCGATCTGGTC
>CAZTQF010000075.1:0-8389 GCA_964615255.1 uncultured candidatus Brocadiaceae bacterium
CCGCTTCGGCATGGAACCCAAGATCGAGGACCTGCTGTTCGCCGCGCTCTACGACCCGTTCTGCAAGTTCTTCATGGCGCAGACCGCCGAGAACGTCGCCAAGAAGGTCGGGATCTCGCGCGAGGAGCAGGACGAGTACGCGCTGCGCAGCCACCAGCTCGGCGCGGCCGCGGTCAAGGCGGGCAAGTTCGCCGCCGAGATCGCGCCGATGACCGTGACCAAGGGGCGCAAGGAGTTCGTCGTCGACGCCGACGACCACATCAAGCCCGAGACGACGCTCGAGGCGCTGCAGAAGCTGCGTCCTGCGTTCGGCAAGGAGGGCACGGTGACCGCGGGCAACGCGTCGGGGATCGTCGACGGCGCGGCCATGCTGGTGGTCACCACCGCTGCGCACGCCGAGGAGCTCGGCCTGACGGCCAAGGCCAAGATCAAGTCGTGGGGCATCGCCGGCGTCGAGCCCGAGATCATGGGGATCGGTCCGGTGCCGGCGATCCAGCAGGCGTGCGACAAGGCCGGCCTGCAGGTGGGGGATCTGGACCTGATCGAGATCAACGAGGCGTTCTCGGCGCAGTACCTCGGCTGCGAGAAAGAGCTGGGCCTCGACCGCGACAAGTGCAACGTCAACGGCGGCGCGATCGCGCTGGGGCACCCGCTGGGCGCCACCGGCACCCGCCTGCTGCTGACGCTCGTGCGCGAGATGGAGGAGTCGGGCAAGGCGCTCGGCTGCGCGTCGGCGTGCATCGGCGGCGGCCAAGGCATCGCGATGATCCTCGAGAGGGCCTGAGCCGATGCGCGACGCCAAGATGACGTTCGATGGTCGGATCCTGTATCTGACCGAAGACGAGGCGCTGCTCAAGGCGCAGCTCTACGACGGCGTGGACCTGCCCGACGGCCAGGACCACAAGCTGATCGACAACATCTCGACCGACGAGCTGACGCCCGGGTGGGTGTGCTACTACTACGACGAGACGCTGGCGCGGTACTGCCTGGTCGGCCTGCGCGGCGGCCACGTAGAGAAGGACGCGATCCAAAACGGCAAGTTCTCGGTGATCGTCAGCGGCGTCAGCAAGGGCTGCGGCAGCTCTCGCGAGACGGCGCCGTTCAGCGAGCTGAAGGCCGGCGTGCGGCTGGTCATCGCCAAGAACATCGAGAAGATCTACGGCCAGAACTGTCAGAACATCGGGCTGTTGACCTCCACCGACTTCTCGCTGATCGACCGCATCAAGGCAGGCGAGGAGATCTCGATCGACGAGTTCACGGAGGGCCTCGACCCGATCGCCACCGAGATCGTCCGGCACGGCGGCCTGTTCGCCTACAACAAGGCCCGGCTCGCCGGCGACACGGCGCCGCCCGCCGTCGCGACCGCGGCGCGGCCGATGACGCTCTGCGAGAAGATCATCAGCCGTCGCGCGATCGCCGACGCCAAGACCGGTCAGCTCGGCATCCCGGCCGTGCAGCCAGGCGACGCGCTGTTCGTGCGGACCGACGTCCGGTTCAGCCACGAATACGTCACGCCGATGGCCGAAGCCCTGTTCAAGATGGGCCTCGGCGAGGGCGCCCAGGTCCACGACCCCGGCTCGGTGTTCGCGTTCCGCGACCACCTGACCTTCCTCGACCGGGTCATGCCCAAGCAGCACGTCGACATGGGCCTCAAGGAGCAGGCGGCGTCGCTCGCGACCGTCCAGGAGGCGTTCGCCGATGCGCAGGGCGTGCGGCTCTACGGCGAGGTGGAGCGCGACGGCAAGACGGTCGGCTCGGAGGGCATCTGCCACAACATCGTCATCGAGGACCTCGCCGAGCCAGGCCAGCTCGTCATCGGCACCGACAGCCACACCTGCATGGCGGGCGCGATCGGCTGCTTCGCCTTCGGCGTCGGCTCTACCGACATGGCGAACAGCTGGTTCACCAAGGACGTGCGCGTGAAGGTGCCCGAGTCCGTGCGGGTCAACCTGACCGGCGCGCTGCGCGAGGGCGTCTGCGCCAAGGACGTCATGCTGCACCTGCTGAGCGACGCGTTCTTCAAGAGCGGCGACGGCATCGGCAAGGTGCTCGAGTTCGCGGGGCAAGGCGCGATGGCGCTGTCGCTCGACGAGCGCGCGACCTTGACCAACATGGCGGTCGAGGCGGGCGGCTTCACCGGGATCATCGAGGCGGACGAGGTCGTCGTCGACCAGCTCCACGCGCTGCGCGGGACGGACAGAGGCCACCTGCGCGCGCAGATCGTGCGGGCGGACGAGGGCGCCAGCTACTGCAAGACCTTCGACATCGACCTTGGCGACGTCGCGCCGACCGTGGCGACGCCGGGCGACCCGCGCAACGGCGTCGAGCTCGAAGCGTTCCGCGAGGAGCACGGCGAGGTCGCCTGCCAGATCGCGTACGGCGGATCGTGCACCGGCGGCAAGAAGGCGGACATGGACATGTACGCCGAGGTGGTGCGGAAGGCGACCGACAAGGGGCTCCGCCTCAAGGCGAAGACCTACATCCAGTTCGGCAGCCAGCGGATCCGGGACTACGCGGAGAAGATGGGCTACGTGCAGCTGTTCGAGAGCGCCGGCGTCGAGCTCATCGACCCGAGCTGCGGCGCCTGCATCAAGGCGGGGCCGGGCGTCTCGTTCTCGCCGGACGAGGTGACGGTCTCTGCGATCAACCGCAACTTCCCTGGTCGCTCGGGGCCCGGGCAGGTCTACCTGGCGAGCCCCTACGTCGTCGTCGCGAGCGCGTTCCTCGGTTTCGTCGGCGGGCCGGACGAGCTCTGACATCGCGGGGCCGCAGGCGCCCCAGAACGGAGCGCCTGCGTTGATCCGCGACAGCGCCGCGACGGGGGAGCGCATCGCGCTGCGCGGCTTCGGCGCCGAAATGAGGCGAAGCGGGGCCGAAACCCGCATGGCACGGGCGTTGCGACGTCAACGCGCCGGGCGGCGTCCTCTCCGTCGTCGCGCGGCGCCGTTTCCGCCGGCTGCGCTTGCGTGTGCCGGCCCAGGGTGCGTCCGACGGGGTAGGTCCGGATCGTCCGGGCCTCGCGCCGAGCGCGCTCGCTTGTCTAGACACCTAGGAAACCATGCTACAGAAACTCGCCACAACCCTTGTCCTGTCGGGCGGCTGCTTGCTCGCCCAACAAGTCAGGGTCTTCGACTCCATCGACCTCAACAACGGCGTCTACTCGCTGGACACCGCTGGTTGGGCCCTCAACCCGACCCCGTTCTCACTGGCGATCTTCGAGAATGAAGACGTCGAGATCACGGGCAGCCTCGACACGACTGGCGCCTTTCCGGTGCTGACGCCGCACACGATCGTGCTCGCGTCCGACGTGTTCGAGCTCAGCGGCGGCGAGGGGCAGTCGATCGGCACGGCGCTCGACATCACGCTGGAGTCGCCTACGGCCGGCTTCACCTTCGTCCTCGCCGGACAAGCGGGCGACCCGGTGCCGCTCGATCCGTTCAACCACCCGCTCTACACGGGGACGACGTTCCTCCAGTCGGGCAGCGTGCTGCTCTCGAGCGGCGTGCTGGTCAACGGCCAGTTCACCGACGCAGTGCCGATCCCCAACAACCCGACGCTTGTCGGCATGGGATTTCGGCTGCAAGGAGGGATGGTCAACAGCCAGTTCGTGTTGATCAACGCCAAGGACGTCGTGATCGAGCTCTAGCCAGCTCGGTGCGACGCGAGGCGCGCCGCAGCGCATCGTCGCTGCGGCGCCGCCCACCCTGACGATGCCCGCGCTGCAGCGCGCGACGGCTGCGGCTCCGGGGGCGCCTCGATCCGAGGCGTCCGCCCCCAATCGGACACGAGATTGACGGTCAAGCGCAGACGGTTACGGCCGATTTGCGTCGATTCGGCTCCGAGAAGCTGCGGAGCACGTTTGGCACGGGGCTTGCTCCAGGCGGGTGTCTGCCGCGTCCACCACGTCGCCGGCAGGCATCACTTCCTTCGGTTCGCGAGCTCGCGGGCCGGACAGGGAAGCGCCCGACGGGGCGGGTCCGGATGGTCCGGATCACTCGCCGGACTTCCCCGCCTCGTCTCAAGATCCACAACGAACCATGCTCAAGCTCCTCACCACCATCGCCCTCTCGGCGTCCTGCCTGCTGGCGCAGCAAGTCCGCGCATTCGACAAGGTCGAAGAAAACGGCGGCGTCTACTCTCTCGAGATCTCGGGTTGGATCATCGACCCCGGCGTCTTCGACATGAGCCAGTGGGACAATGACGAAGTCGAGGTCACGGGCACGCTGACGACGGTCGGTGTCCAGTCCACGATCACGCTGCAGTCGATCGCGCTCGCCGCCGACCTGTTCGACGTAGACGGCGCGGAGACCCTCGGCTCCACGCTGACGCTGACGCTCGAGTCGCCGACGGCTACCTACTGCTTCGTCCTCGGCGGGCTGCCGGGCGACCCCGCGCCGCTCGACCCGTTCAATCACCCGCTCTACACGGGCACGTCCTACCTGCAGCAACCCGGCATCCTGGTCTCGTCGGGCCTCCTCACCAACGGCATCTTCACGGACTCGCTGCCCATCCCGAACAACCCGGCCCTGGTCGGCGCTTCGCTGCGCGTGCAGGGCGGCATGGTCAACGGGCAGTTCATGTTGATCAACGCTCACGACATCGGGCCGGTCCAGTAGGGCCGGTCCTGCGCGGTCTCGGCCAGGGCATAGACAACTTCCTGCCCGGTCGCCGCGCGAACATCCCCCCACTACACACACACGCGACGGGCGCGCCGAGCTTCTCGGCGCGCCCGTTTTTTGTTCGGCGCAGGGGGCAACCGGCGAGGCCCACCTGGGCCGTGCAGCTCGCGCGGACGCCGTTGCCCCGCTTCGAGCCCGCAGCCTCGGACTGTCTCGGTTCGGGGGTCCTGTCGCGCGGTGGACCGCCGGCTTTGCCTCGAAACAGCGCAGGATCACGGCGGCACGTCTGTTGCATCCGAAGTGCGCTATGACGCAACCCCAACTCGAACTCGACGAACAGGCGGCGCGCAGGCGCTTCCTCATCGTGGGCATGGCGCGGAGCGGTACGACCGTGACGCACCAGGCGCTCCAGGGCCACCCCAACGTCCGCTCCAACATGGACGAGGTGAAGGTGGACCCGTTCTTCACCCGCGGCCTGGCGTCGTTCACGGTCGGCGGCCAGAACGACTACGAGCGCGATCACGGCTACGGTCTGATGATCGACGCGCTGACCCTGATCCCGTGCTCGATGCGGACGCCGGGGCTCATGGGCTACGGCGGCCTCGAGGACGTGCCCAAGGGCGACGTCCTCGCCAACGGCATCAAGGTCGCCGTCGGCAACGCCAAGCAGGCCGAGATGGTCGTGAGCGCCCTGACCGGGCACACGTCGCTGGCCGAGCTGGCGGTGATCCGCGTGATCCGTCGCGACCTCGTCGCCCAGCACGCGTCCCTGCAGCGCGCGGTCCGCACGGGCCGCTGGCACTCGTTCTCGCAGCCCACCAACCAGACCGTCGATCCGAACGCGCCGTTCGAGATCCCCGAAGAGCAGTTCCGCGGCTACTGCCGCGACGCCGTCGTCGCGCTTGAGAAGCTCGGGGAATTGCGCGGCACGCACCGGCTGCTGGACCTCTCCTACGAGGATGAGATCGCCGCGCTCGGCAACGACGCGTTCCAGCGGGTCTTCGAGTTCCTCGGGCTGCCCGAGGTGGACATCTGCTGGATCGGCTCCAAGAAGGTGGCGCCGTCCGTCGACCGCTTCGTCACGAACGCCGCGCGCCTCTACGAGATCCAGCGGGAAGAGTACGACAACAAGCTGCTTCAGCTCGCGCCGGCTCCTCGGTTCCGCGAGCTCGCGCCGAGCCGCGCTGCGAGCGCGCGACGTCAGACGGCGTCCTGACGCCTCCCTGCGGTGCGGCGTTGAGGCCGACCGCGCGACGCGGCGACGACGCGCTCGCCGCTCCTGCGCCGCTGCGCCCGTGCTCGGGTGCGTGCCGCGCGCGGCCAAGGCCTGACGAAGAGGCCTCCCTCGCCTGCGAGAAGAGCCTACAGGCGACACGTGCGCGCTGCTCCCGCGTGATCTCCGCGGCGCCACCCTGCGCCGGCTGCGAGCTCCGGCCGCGCGCCGCGGGGCAGTGCCCCGGATCGAGCCCGGCGAGCGCGCAGCGTCTCACTTCGGGCACGGCTCGGGCGCCAGAACGTCGTCGACGCTGCGATTCTGCACCAGAGCAGTTCAGAATCGCCTTGGCACGCGTGTTGCTCTCCTACCTGCGTCATGCGAACGCAGGGGTGTGCTTGTGTGACATTGGTTGCGTCAGTCGTGATGGCGGCGGTGCAGCGCAGATGCCCTGGCGGCCCTGTCCTCGGACAGCAAGCCGGGGAAGAAGCGCTGCGTCGTCGCCGCACTTTTTTGTGCTCGGCGGCGCCGCGACCCGCCCCGCGGTAACGTGCGCGCATGAGCGAGCAGGCCCCGGATTGCCGACGAGCGTTCCTGACCGGTGGGCTGGTGGGCGCGGCCAGCGGCATCGTCGCGGCGTCGGCTGCCGGCGTCCTCCGCCGCGGTGGAGACGACGCGCCGGTCGCGGACGGCAAACGACGGGAGCGCGTCGAGTGGCGGCTCGCGTCGAGCTTTCCGCGGACGCTCGACGGCATCTACGGCGTCGCCGAGCGGCTGGCCGAGGCCGTCGCCGCGATGACGGGCGGCGCGTTCCGGATCCGCTGCCACCAGGCGGGAGAGCTCGTCCCGGCGGCGCAGGTGATGGACGCGGTCCAGCAGGGCTCGGCGGAGATCGGCCAGTCAGCCGGCTACTACTACACCGGCAAGAACCCGGCGCTGGCGTTCGACACGTGCATCCCGTTCGGGCTGACGGCGCGCCAGCAGAACGCCTGGCTGGCCTTCGCGGGCGGCCGCGAGCTGCTCCGCCCCGTCTACGCGGACTTCGGCATCCGGAGCTACTCGTGCGGCAACACCGGCGCGCAGATGGGGGGCTGGTTCCGCGCGCCGATCGAGAGCGCGGCGGACCTCAAGGGCCTCCGGATGCGCATCCCCGGGCTCGGCGGCAAGGCGATGGATCGGCTCGGCGTCAGCGTGCAGAACCTCGCGGCAGGCGACATCTATCCGGCCCTCGAGCGGGGCGCGATCGACGCGACGGAGTGGGTGGGGCCCTATGACGACGAGAAGCTCGGCTTCTTCGAGATCGCCAAGAACTACTACTACCCCGGCTGGTGGGAGCCCGGTCCGAGCCTGTCGTTCATGGTCTCGCAGCGCGCCTACGACGCGCTGTCGGCCGACTACCGGGCGATCCTCGACGCGGCCATCGAGCAGGTCGCGCAGACGATGATGGCGCGCTACGACGTCGAGAACCCGCGCGCGCTCGCGCGGCTCCTGGACAAGGGCGTCCAGCTGCGCCGCTTCAGCGACGAGATCCTGGCCGAGGCGCGCGCGGCGAGCCGGTCGCTGGTGGACGACCAGGCGGCGGCGGACCCGGTCTACCGGCAGATCCGGGACCACTGGCGCGCGTTCGCCGCGGAGTCCACGCGCTGGCTCGGCAGCAACGAGCTCTCCTACGCGGCGTTCGCGTGGGCCTGAGCGCCGACGGAGGTCATTCGCGCAGCATCCCGGTGACGATGCCTGGGAACAGCCACACCAGCAGCAGGCCGAGCAGCTGGATGCAGATGAACGGCACGGCGCCCCGGTAGATCGCAGCGGTCGGGACCTCTCGCGGCGCTACGCCGCGCAGGTAGAAGAGCGAGAACCCGAACGGCGGCGTCAAGAAGCTGGTCTGCAGGTTCATCGCGAGCAGCACGGCGAACCAGATCATCTCGTCGCCGACGACCCCGAGCGCGCGCGCGGCGGGCGCGATCAGCGGCAGCACGATGAACGCGATCTCGAAGAAGTCGATGAAGAAGCCCAGCACGAACACCGCCAGGTTCGCGACCAGCAGCAGGCCGAGCTTGCCGCCGGGCAGGTTGGTCAGGTGGTGCTCGATCCAGAGGTCGCCGTCGAGGCCGCGGAAGACCAGCGTGAACGCGGTCGATCCGACCAGCAGGAACACGACCATGCTGGTGATGCGCAGCGTCGACTCGGCGGTCGCGCGCAGGTTGCTGCGCGTCAGGCGGCGGTTTGCTGCTGCCAGGAGCATGGCGCCGACGGCGCCGAGCGCGCCGGCCTCGGTCGGCGTCGCCACGCCGGCGAAGATGCTGCCGAGGACGACGAGGATCAGCAGCAGCGGGGGCAGCAGGACGCGCAGGACCTGACGGCCGAGGTCGGGCACGGCGTCGCGCTCTTGCTGCGGCAACGGCGGCGCGTCCGCAGGCCGCCGCCAGGTCACCCACGCGACGTAGGCGGCGTAGAGGCCTGCGAGCATCAGACCCGGCAGCAGGGCGCCGAGGAACAGCGCGCCGACGCTCTCGCCGAGCTGGTCCTACATTTTCTGGGTACCCAGAGTTTGGAT
>CAZTQF010000076.1:0-2310 GCA_964615255.1 uncultured candidatus Brocadiaceae bacterium
AGGTCAAACCGGCCGAGAAAGCAGACTGAAAGACGTCACCGACCGCTGGTCCTGAAACGTCGCAGGGGCGGGCCAATGTGCCCGCCCTCAGATCCCGCCTTTGTTGTGCCCTGGCCCGTGGAATCGGACGAGCCGTGAAACGATGAGGCCACTCGGATCACTTGAGGCCGAGGGCTCGTCGCGCGATGGCCTGGATCTCCGAGGCCGCCGTGATGACGAAGCCGTCCTGGCGGCGGTGCAGGGCCGCCTCCTGGTCCTCCTGTAGCAAGGCCTCGTCAGCCGGCCCGAACGGGCCCTCCTCGCTCTTCTTGAGGATGTTGCCGATGCGCTTGTTCGCCGCGGCCAGGGACGCGGCCTCGGGGAGCTTAGAGAACGCGCGCACCGCGCTGAGCCGCGCGTGCACGTCGCTGAGGCGCTGCGGCCGCAGGCTCAGGACCGCGTCGATCTCCTGCGCGGTGTAGCCCTGGTCCTTGAGCGAGGTCGCCAGGCGATCGAAGAAGAAGTCCTGCAGCTTGCCGCGGGGATCCTCGACCTTGTCGCCGAACACGGGCGTCGCGAGGTCGACGAGCTGGTCGAGCTGCAGCGGCAGCTCGCGCTCGACCAGCATGCGGATCGTGCCCAGCGCGTGGCGGCGCAGCGCGAACGGGTCCTTGTCGCCGGTCGGGACCTGGCCGATGCCGAACAGGCCGACGAGCGTCTCCAGCTTGTCGGCGAGCGCGACCGCCACGCCGACCTCGTCGCGCGGCAGCTCGTCGCCGGCGAAGCGCGGCTTGTAGTGGTCCTCGACGGCGCGCGCGATCGCCTCGGGCTCGCCGTCGTGACGGGCGTAGTAGCCGCCCATCACGCCCTGGAGCTCTGGGAACTCGCCGACCATCTCGGTCAGCAGGTCGGCCTTGGCGAGCTGCGCTGCGCGGTCGGCTTGCGCGGCCAGCTCGTCGCCGCCGAGCAGCGCGCCGATCGCCTCGGCGAGCGCGCGCACGCGGCCGATGCGCTCGCCCTGGCTGCCGAGCTGGTTGTGGTAGACGACCTTGTCGAGGCCGGGCAGCCGCGCCTCGAGCGTCTTCTTCTGGTCGGTCTCGTAGAAGAACTTGGCGTCGGCGAGGCGCGGTCGCACGACGCGCTCGTTGCCGCCGATCACCTCGCTCGGGTCGTCGGGCGTGACGTTGCTGACGATCAGGAAGCGGTCGCTCAGCTTCCCGTCCGCTTCGAGCAGCGGGAAGTACTTCTGGTTGAGCTTCATCGTCAGGATGAGGCACTCCTGCGGGACCGCGAGGAACTCCTCCTCGAAGCGGCACAGCAGCACGTTGGGCCGCTCGACCAGCGCGGTGACCTCGTCGAGCAGGTCGTCGTCGTCGATGACCTTCAGGCCCTCTGCGTCTGCTCTCTCCTGCAGCTGGCGCGAGATCTCGGCGCGCCGCGCCTCGAACGACGCGATCACCGCGCCCTGCTCCTGCAGCTGCGACGCGTAGCTGTCGGCGTCCGCGACGGTCAGCACGTCTGCCTGCGCCTCGAAGCGGTGGCCCTGGGTCTGGTTGCCGGCGCGTACTCCCAGCGCCTCGACGGCGACGACGTCCTGGCCGTGCAGCGCGACCACGCGGTGGGCGGGCCGCACGAACTTCACGTTGCTCCAGCCGTCCGCCTGCTGGTAGGTCATTACCTTGGGGATCGGCAGCTTGTCGATCGTCGCGTCGAGGGCGGCCTGCAGGCCCTGCTGGAGCTCGGCGCCCGGCTCGACGCGCTCGAGCCAGAGCGCGTCGTTCTTGCCGTCCGACTTCTGCTTGAGCGAAGGGACGACGGCGTCGAGCTGGTCCTCGTCGACGCCGAGGCCCAAGAGCTTCTTCTTGAGCGGCATGGTGGCGTTGCCGTCGGCGTCGAGGCCTACCTTGACGGGCACGAGCTTGACCTCGACCTGCTTGTCGGCGGCGCGATCGGCGACGCTCTCGACGTGCACCGCGAGCCGGCGCGGGGAAGCGTAGGTGGTGCTGCCGCCGTCACCCGGGGCGAGGCCCTGCTCGCGCAGGCTGTCGACCAACACCGACCCGAACGCCGCGCCCAGCTTCTTCAGGGACTTCGGCGGCAGCTCCTCGACGAACAGTTCGACCAGCAGGCTCTTGGTGCTCATTTGCGGCCCGCGATCCTAGGGGCTCGGGCACCGAGGGCCAGCGCGAGGCGACGCTAGTCCAAGAAGCGGTAGCGTAGGATGGCCCACAGCGCCGCGACGGCGTCGCGCCAGCCGATCTTCTTGCCGTCGGCGAACGCGCGGCCGCGGTAGCGGATGGGGGTCTCCCAGACCCGCGCGTCGCTGCGCGC
>CAZTQF010000076.1:2320-8383 GCA_964615255.1 uncultured candidatus Brocadiaceae bacterium
GAAGCGGCGGCTGCGGATCCGGATCGGCGCCAGCACCTCCTTGCGGAAGCACTTGTAGCAGGTCTCCATGTCCGTCAGGTTGAGCCCGGTCGCGAGGTTGCTCGCGAAGGTCAGCACGCGGTTGCCGAGGTAGTGTCCGAACGCGTCGCGCTCGCGCTCGGGGTCTCTCTCGTCGACCAGGTAGCGCGAGCCGTAGACCACGTCCGCGTGGCCGTCGACGATCGGCTGCAGGAGCGCGCGGTAGTCTCGTGGATCGTATTCCAGGTCGGCGTCCTGCACGATCACCACGTCGCCGCGCGCCGCCCGAAACCCGGTGCTCAGCGCGGCGCCCTTGCCCAGGTTCTGTTCGTGCAGCAGCGCGCGCACGCCGTCGCGCTCGGCCAATTCCCGGAGCAGCGCGCGGCTCGCGTCGGTGCTGCCGTCGTCGATCAGGACCAGTTCCTTGGGCGTCGGCTCGGCGAGCACGGCGTCGACGATCTGCGCGAGGGTGCGCTCCTCGTTGTAGACGGGCATCACGACCGTCAGCAGGAAGTCGTCGGGCAGCGTCGTCGGCACGGCACGCCTTGATACGCGGCGCTGCGGTTCGCTTCCAGGTCGACCTATACTGACGCGATGCCCTTCCTGCAGTCGAAGCGGGCGCCGCTCGTCCTGCTGGTCGCGTTGATGGCGGTCGCCTATGCGCGCGTCGTCAGCTGCGATTTCATCTGGGACGACGACGACTACGTCACCAACAACCCCGTGCTCCGCACGGCCGGCGGCCTCTGGGACATCTGGTTCGTGCCCACCTCGCTGCCGCAGTACTACCCGCTGGTGCACACGACGTTCTGGCTCGAGTACCGGGCCTGGGAGCTGCACCCGCTCGGCTACCACCTCGTCAACGTCGCGCTGCACGGCGCCTCGGCGCTGGCGCTGCTGCGGCTCGGGCGCCGGCTCGCGGTGCCCGGGATCCTGTTGGGTGCGCTTTGGTTCGCCGTGCACCCCGTGCACGTCGAGTCGGTCGCTTGGGTGACCGAGCGCAAGAACGTGCTCTCGCTGCTCTGCTATCTGCTGGCGGCGGAGCGGTGGCTGCGCTGGCACGACGGCGACGGGGTCGCGGCGCGCAACTACGCGATCGGCTCGCTCTGGTTCGTCGGCGCGCTTTGGAGCAAGACTGTGACGGCGTCGCTGCCGGCGGCGCTGCTGGTCGTGATCTGGTGGCGCGACGGTGCTCTGACCAAGCGCGCGTTCTCGGCGGCGCTGCCTTGGCTGGTCGTCGGCGCGGGGCTCGGCTACTTCACGGTCCACCTCGAGGCGACCCACGTCGGCGCGTCGGGTGAGCCGTGGCAGATCTCGGGGCTCGAGCGGGTCCTGGTGGCCGGGCGCGCCTGCTGGTTCTACGTCTGGAGCCTCGTCTGGCCGTTCGACACCTGCTTCAACTACGCCCGCTGGGCGGTGGACGCCGGCGCCGCTTGGCAGTGGCTGTTCCCGACCGGCGCGGCGCTCGCGGTGGTCGCCGCGTGGGCGCTGCGCGGGCGGATCGGCCGCGGGCCGGCCGCGGTCCTGATGATCTTCGGCGGCACGCTGTTCCCGGCGATCGGCTTCTTCGACGTCTACCCGTTCCGCTACTCGTTCGTCGCCGACCACTTCCAGTACCACGCCAGCGTCGCGGTGATCGTCGGGCTCGCCGCGTTCGCGACGCAGCGGGCCGCCGCCCTCGCCGAGAACGCGCGGCTCGGGCTTGCGGGAGCCTTCCTGGTCGCGCTCGCTGCCGTCAGCGCCGTCGAGGTCGGGCAGTACCGCGACTTCGAGACGCTCTGGCGCGTCACGCTCGCCAAGAACCCGCGCTCCGCGATCGCGCACACCAACCTCGGCGCGATCGAGACGGACAACTACGGCCTCGCCAAGGCCGCCGGGCGGACGGCCGAGGCAGCCGAGCGACTGGCGGCGGCGAAGGGCCACCTGCAGGCGGTGCTCGAGATCGACGAGACCAGCCACGAGGCGCGCACCAACCTCGGCGTCTTGGCCTACGGACAGGGTCAGGTCGACGAGGCGCGCCGTTACTTCGAGGAGGCGCTCGCGCGCAAGCGCGCCGATCCGGGCACGCTCAGCAACCTCGCCTTCCTCGAGCTCGAGGCGGGGCGCGCGCCCGCCGCGCGGGAGCTCGTCGAGGAGGCGCTCGGCTTCGACGCCGAGCACTTCAACGCGCGCTGGGTGCGGGGCGCGGTCCTCTGCGAGCTGGACCGCTTCGGCGACGCGCGCCCGGACCTGGAGTGGGTGCTGGTGAGGGATCCGGGCAAGGTCGAGGTCCGCAGGCTCTACGTGACGTGCCTGTTCGAGCTCGGCGAGCACCAGCGCTGCGCCGAACAGGCGATCTCGCTGCTCAAGTCCAGCCCGCGCGAAGGCGCGGTCCAGCGCACGCTGGCGCGCGCGCTGGCGCGGGTCGCGCGTGAGCGGCCGAGCGATCGCGCGCGCGCGTTCGTGCTCGGCGCGCTCAAGCAGGGCGCGATCGACCCGGGCGCGGTGGTGCCGGTCGTCGCCGCGGAGCTGCGTAAGCTGGGCGACCTGGAGCGCGCGCGCGTCGTCGAAGGCAAGTAGGCGGAGCTTGCTGCTAGACTCGTCGGTCATGCGACGGTCCGTCCGCACGTGCCTCCTGCTGCCCGCGCTGCTCCTCCCGACAGCGAGGCTCGTCGGCCAGGAGCAGGCCCCGCGCGCCGTGGACTTCGATCGCGACGTGCGCCCGATCCTGTCGAACCACTGCTTTTCGTGCCACGGACCGGACGAGCAGCACCGCGAAGGGGACCTGCGGCTGGACCTCCGCGACGAGGCGATGCGCGTCGTCGCGCCGGGGGACGTCGCAGGCAGCGAGCTGGTCCGTCGGATCCGCCACGCGGACCCGGACGAGCAGATGCCGCCGCCGCGTCACGGCAAGCCGCTCGCACCCGAGCAGGTCTCGGCGCTGGAGCGCTGGGTCGCGGCGGGCGCGGTGTGGTCCGAGCACTGGTCGTTCGTGGCGCCGCAGGCCGCGCCTGCGCCTGCTGTCACGCAGACGGCGTGGCCGCGGGGTGATCTGGACCGCTTCGTGCTCGCGCGCATGGAGCGCGCGGGGTTGGCGCCCGCTCCCGAGGCGGACCGCCGCGCGCTGCTGCGCCGCGTCACGCTTGATCTGACCGGGCTGCCCCCGACCGCGGACCAGCTGCGCGCCTTCTTGGCGGACGAGAATCCCGACGCCTACGAGCGGGTGGTCGCCCGGCTGCTGACGACCGACGCGCACGCCGAGCACATGGCGCGCTTCTGGCTCGACGCGGCGCGCTACGGCGACACCCACGGCCTGCACCTCGACAACTACCGCGAGATGTGGCCCTACCGCGACTGGGTCGTGAGCGCCTTCCGCGACAACCTGCCCTACGACCGCTTCGTCACGGAGCAGCTCGCCGGGGACCTGCTGCCCGACCGCACGACCTCGCAGCAGGTCGCGTCGGGGTTCAATCGCTGCCACGTCACGACCAACGAGGGCGGCTCGATCCAAGAAGAGGTCTACGTCCGCAACGTGATCGACCGCGTCAGCACGACGGGCACGGTGTTCATGGGCCTGACGCTCGGCTGCGCGGTCTGCCACGACCACAAGTTTGACCCGATCAGCCAGCGCGAGTTCTACGAGCTGTTCGCGTTCTTCAACAACATGGACGGCAGCCCCATGGACGGCAACCGCAAGGACTACGCGCCGCTGGTCCGCTTGCCGTCCGAGGCGCAGCAGCGGCGCGCCGAGGAGCTGCGGCAACAGCTGCTCGACGTCGACCGGCGCGTCGCGGAGCAGGTCGCGGCGGTCGACTACCAAGAGCCTGCTGCGGCAGTCGCCGAGCCCCCCGGCGAGCGTCGGGAGATCGTCTGGATCGACGACGCGCTGCCCGCCGGCGCCGTGGTGGAGCAGAGCCCGTTCGCGTGGACCGAGGACGCCTCGCTCGTGCGGGCAGGCGCGCGCGCGATCGAGCGGATCAGCCGCGGCAACCAGCAGAGCTACTTCCGCCGCGCGGACAGCAAGCTGCGCGTCGCCGCGGGCGACGTGCTGTTTGCGTGGGTGCGCCTCGATCCACTCGATTCGCCGCGGCAGATCATGCTGCAGTTCAACGACGACGGGGCCGCGGGGTGGGACCACCGCGCGTTCTGGGGCGAGGACCTGATCCCGTACGGCGCGACCGGCACCAACGGGCGTCGGAGGATGGGGGACCTGCCGAAGGCGGGCGAGTGGGTCCGCCTCGAGGTGCCGGTCGCCGCGGTCGGTCTGCGACCCGGGACCGCGGTCCACGGCGTGGCGATCACGCAGTTCGACGGCCGCAGCTACTGGGACGGCCTCGGCGTCGTGACGTCTTGTGACCAGGAGCCGGTGGACTTCGCCTGGATCGACGACGCAGCGCCCGAGGGGGCCAACCTTCGGGGTGACGGTCGCACGTGGCAGTGGCTCGACGGCGGCAAGGGCGCCGCGCCGGCTGCGCACAGCGGCGCGCGCGTGCTGCGTCGCAAGGGCGGCGGCCTCAACCAGGACTTCTTCAACGACGCCGCAGCGCCGCTGCGCCTGCAGGACGGCGACCGGCTGTTCGCGCACGTCTGGCTCGATCCGAGCGACCCGCCCGCGTCGGTGCAGCTGCAGTTCTACGCTGGCGGCTGGGACCACCGGGTCCGCTGGGGTGCCGAGGCCCACGGGCCCGGCCGGCCGAACGGCGGCGACCACCGCGCAGGCGACGTGCCCGCAGCCGGCGAGTGGGTGCGCCTGGAGGTCGACATCGCCGATGTCGGCCTCGAGGTCGGCGACGTCGTCGACGGCTGGGCGTTCACCCAGGTCGGCGGCACGGTCTACTGGGACCACGCCGGCGTGCGCACGTTCGGCCCGCCCGACGACCGCCACCGCTCCTCGCTGCAGGCGTGGGAGGCGATCGGCGCGGGCGCGAGCACGACGCCCGCGCCGGTCCGCGCGGCGTTGGCGGTTTCGCCCGCCGAGCGCAGCCCCGAACAGCGCGCGCAGATCCTCGCGCACTACCTGCGCTTCGTGCACGCGCCGTCGCGCGCGCTCTTTGCGCCGCTTGAGCAGGAACGGGCTGCGCTCGAGCAGGAGCGCAAGCGGCTCGAGGGCAGCGTCCCGACCACCATGGTCATGAAGGAGCGCGCCGCGCCGAAGGACGCGTTCGTGCTCGTGCGCGGCCTCTACGACCAGAAGGGCGACAAGGTCGCCCGGGCCACGCCCGCGGCGCTGCCGCCGATGGCCGACGAACTGCCCCGGGACCGCCTCGGCCTCGCCCGCTGGCTGGTCGCGCCGGGGCACCCGCTCACGGCTCGCGTCGCGGTCAACCGCTTCTGGCAGCAGCTGTTCGGGATCGGCCTCGTGCGCACGAGCGAGGACTTCGGCAACCAGGGCGAGCGGCCGAGCCACCCAGCGCTGCTGGACTGGCTCGCGGTGCGCTTCGTCGAGGACGGTTGGGACGTGAGGGCGCTGCTGGAGCGGCTGGTGACCTCGGCGACCTACCGGCAGTCGGCCACAGTCGACGCCGCGCGGCTCGAGCGGGACCCGCAGAACCGGCTGCTGGCGCGCGGCGCGCGCTTCCGCCTCGACGGCGAGACGCTGCGCGACCAGGCGCTGATGCTCGCGGGTCTGCTCGTGGAGCAAGTAGGCGGGCCGCCGGTCAAGCCGCCGCAGCCCGCGGGGCTCTGGAAGGCCGTCGGCTACTCCAGCAGCAACACCGCCAACTTCCGCGCGGACACCGGTCACGACAAGGTGCACCGGCGCAGCCTCTACACGTTTTGGAAGCGCACTGCGCCGCCGCCGCAGATGACCACCTTCGACGCGCCGAGCCGCGAGGAGTGCGTGGTGCGCCGCGAGCGGACCAACACGCCGATGCAGGCGCTGCTGTTGATGAACGACCCGCAGTACGTCGAGGCCGCGCGCGGGTTCGCGCAGCGCATCCTGCGCGAGGGCGGCCGAGGCGACGACGCGCGCGTTCGGTGGGCGCTGGAGCGCGCGACCTGCGCCGCGCCGTCTCGAGCCGACGTGCGCGACGTGCGGGCGCTGCTCGAGGAGCAGCGCGTCGCGTTCCG
>CAZTQF010000077.1:0-8208 GCA_964615255.1 uncultured candidatus Brocadiaceae bacterium
TCGGGAGGCCGGTGACGACGCCGATGCCCGAGAGCTTCAGCGGCATCAGGCTCGCGACCTTGGTGATGTTGCGGATCTTCGGCGACAGCACGGTCTGGCCGAGGCCGTTGAGGCGCACGGGCGCGAGCGGGCTGGTGGTCGCCGCGGGCGCGACAGGCGGCTGGCCGGTGAGCGGCGCCTGGGCGGCGCAGAGCGTCGCGAGCAGGGCGCCGACAGCGCAGCGCAGCGTGGACGTTGAGGCGGTGTTCATCGTGTCGCTCCGGGATCAGAACGGCCAGACGGCCCAGACCAGGGTGTCGAAGAGCTGCCCGATCGGGCCGCGCGTGATCTTCTGGGTGTTCGCGCCCTCGCCGGTGATCGCGATGCGGGCGTCTGCGACCTGCGCGCTGTCGATGGTGTTGGTGAGCGTGACGTCGAGCGGCCGCACGAGCCCGCTGATGCGCAGCGTGCGGGTCTCGTCGTTGACCCTCACCGTGCGGGTGCCTGCGACGACGAGGTTGCCGTTGGGCTGCACGTCGATCACGACCACCGCGACGCTGGCGCGCACGTCGCTGTTGGTGTTCTGGCGGGCCTCGCCGTTGAAGTCCTGCTGCTTGCGGATGTCGATCCGCGGCAGGACGTTGTCCTTGAACGTCTTGCTGCTCAACGAGTAGGCGTCGAGGCGGGCCGCGAGCGTCGTGTCGTTGCTGCGCTCGACGCGCTCTTCGTTGCGGACGGTGGTCTGCTCTTGGATCAGCACCGTCAGGATGTCGCCGACGTTGCGGGCGACGAGGTTGCTGATCGTCGAGAGGCGGACGCCCGGCTTGGTGTAGGGGTTCTGCGCCGTCGCGGGCGCGGCGAGCAGCGCGACGAGCAGGCCGAGGCTGGCGGTGATGGGAGCGGTCTTCATCGTGGTTCTCACTGGTTGACGACGACGAGGCCGGGGCCGTAGACGACGCCGGTCAGCTGCGTGCGGGAGCTCATGTTGGTCATCCGGACGCGGCCGGCGAGCGGCGCGTCCTCGGTGGCGATGGCCTTCGCGGTCACCTTCACCCGGCCGCGGGTCAGCACCACGGTGACGACGTCGCCCCGGTGGACGACGGCCGGCGGCGCGACGTCGGCCAACGTCAGCAGCTGGTTGGGGCGGAGGTCGCGCTTGGCGCACATGCCGGCCACCTGGTCGATGCGCCCCAGGAACGTCCCGGTCGTCTGGTTCATGGGCTCGCGGGAGACGGTCACGTTCGACGGGTCGATGGCGCTGTCCTTCGCGATCGCGCCGGTCGTCTTCAGCACCTGCTGGAAGCGCTGCAGCCGGTAGCGCAGCGGGACGGTCTTGAAGACCTCGCCGTCGACGAGCACCTCGACGTCGACGACGGCCGAGGTGATCGCGGTCCGGTTGCCGCGCACGCGGGCGCGGATGTCCTGGCTGACGCGGCCAGGCGGCGCCTTGAGGTGACGCACCCGGACGGGCGCCGTGACCTCGACGTCGCCGCCCTCGACCGCGACCAGCGCCTGCAGCGCGGCGGTCGCGGCGTCGAGCATGTCCTGCTGCGGCACGTCGACGCAGACGCCCTGCACGAGGACCTCATGGCCGCCGCTGATCTTGACGTTCTTGAGCTGCACGCCGTGGCCGGCGAGGGACTGCATCAGGTCGGCGCGCGAGACCGCGCGGGAGAACCCGTTGACCGGCGCGGGGCCGAAGCGGAGCTGGCTGATCGCGAGCGTCTGCGCGGTGGTCGGCGTGATCTCGCAGAGGTCGCCGATCGTGACGTGCATGCCGCGCACGGTCGTCGCGGGCTTGATGCGCAGGTCCGGCTGCGTGGGCGGGTCTTCGCCGCCGGCGCCGCCGTTGCCGAGCGCGCAGAGGGCCAGGATGGTGAGCAGTTTCATCGGGGGTGTCTCCTGGGTCGTCGCCTATCGCGACAGGTTGGTGGCCGTCGACAGCATCTGGTCCGACGCCTGGATGGCGCGGCTGTTCACCTCGTAGGCGCGCTGCGCCACGATCAGGTTGACCAGCTCGTTGACGATCTGGACGTTCGAGCGCTCGATGAAGCCCTGCTTGAGCAGGCCGAGGCCGTTCTGGCCCGGCGGACCGACGACCGGCTCGCCGGACGCGTCCTGCTTCATGGCGATGTTCGAGCCGACCGACAGCATGCCGCTCGGGTTGAGGAACTTGCTGATCTGCATCTGGCCGAAGATGGTCTGCGAGTCGGGCGTGCTCGCCGTCCGGCCGCCGACGCGACCCTCGGGGTCGATCGAGATCTCAAGCACGTCCTGCGGCACGGTGATCTCGGGCGTCAGCACGTAGCCCGCGCTGGTGACGAGCTTGCCGTCGGCGTTGACCTGGAAGCTGCCGTCGCGCGTGTAGCCGGACGTGCCGTCCGGCAGGATGACCTCGAAGAAGCCGTCGCCGTCGATCGCGATGTCGAGCGCGCGGTCGGTGATCTCGAGCGTGCCCGCCGTGTGCACCTTGGTCGTGCCGCTCAGGCGCGTGCCCGAGCCGATCTCGGTGCCGATCGGGCGCGCCGAAGCCGAGCCGCCGCCGTTGGCGCCCGGCGACTGGAGCGTGACGTAGAGGAGGTCCTCGAACGAGGCCTGCGACTTCTTGAAACCGGCCGTGTTCACGTTCGCGATGTTGTTCGCGATCATGTCGACCATGGTCTGCTGGGCCTTCATGCCCGTGGCGGTGGTGTAGAGGCTCTTGAGCATCTTCTGGTTACCTCAGCATCTGGGTGATCATGTTCTCTTGGAGTTGATTGACGCCCTTGAGCGCTCGCTGCGTCGCCGCGAAGCTGCGCTCCACGGTGATCATCGCGACGAGCTCTTGCAGGCTGTCGACGTTGCTGCCCTCGAGCGCGCCCTGACGGAGCCCCTGCGCGGCCTGCGTGGGCTGCTGGTTGGTGGGGTCCCGGAAGAGGCCGCGGCCGACGGGCTTCAGGTCCTGCGGGTTGGGCAGCTCGACGAGCGCCAGCCTGCCGATCTGCGCGTTGGTCTCGGGGTTGGTGATCGTGCCGTTGGGCGAGATCACCAGGTCTGAGGGGGCGTTGCCGCCCGCGTTGACGACGATCGGACGGCCGGTCGTGTCGAGCAGCTCGAGGTCGTCGCCGGTCACCAGCTTGCCCGCCGCGGAGATCCGCAGCTGGCCGTTGCGCGTGTAGAACTGGCCGCCGTCCTGGTCTTGGACCTGCAGCCACTGGCGCCCCTCGAGGGCGACGTCCAGGCGGTTGCCGGTGTCCCGGATCGTGCCGACGCCGAGGTCTCGGCGCTCGACGAAGTCGACGGCCGCGAGGCGCTCGTTGAGCATCGAATGGAACGCGCCCCGCGCGTCCGCGGCGACGGCCGTCGAGCGCTTGAAGCCCGTCGTGTTGACGTTGGCGAGGTTGTTCGCGATGGTCGCCTGCTTCTCCGCGAGGAAGCTCAGGCCGCGAACGAGGCTGTTCTCTGCGTAGTCGGTCACGGTTACCTCACGATGTTCATGAGCTCCGCGAGGATCTCATCGGTGGTCGTGATGACGCGGGAGTTGGCCTGGAAGCCGCGCTGGGCCTCGATCAGGTTCACGAACTCCTTGGCGATGTCGACGTTGCTGTTCTCGAGCGTGCCGGCGCGCACCATGCCGGCGCCAGCGGCGTTGGCGGTGGTCGCGATGGCGTCGTCGGAGTTCGGAGACTCGGCGAACAGCGTGTCGCCCTGACGGACGAGGCCGCCCTCGTTGCTGAACATGCTGATGCGCAGCTGGTCGAGCACCTGGCTCTGGCCGTTGCTGTAGAAGCCCATCAGCTCACCGTCGTTGTTGAAGCCGACGTTGAGCAGCGATCCGGCGCCGAAGCCGTCCTGGTCGACCGCGGCGAGGGTGGTCGCGTTGCCGAGCATCGCGACGCCGTCGAACTGCCCGGACGTGCCGAGGTCGATGGTGACGCTCTGGGACTGCGCGATCCCGCTCCAGGCGAAGCTGAGCTGGTTGGTGCCGCCGCCGATGACGTTGAACGAGCCGTCGTTGTTGAAGCGGATCTGCCCGATCGAGTCCTGGGTGATCGTGCCCTCGTCGCTGTCGACCTGGGCCTGCATGTCCCAGATGGTCGGGTCCTGCGCGTTGCGGGTGAACGTCATCGTGACCGGGTGGGTGCGGCCCTGGCTGTCGACGATGTCGATGGACGTCGTCGCCGTGTCGGGGCCGGTGCCCTGCTGGCTGACCTCGAAGCTCGGCCAGCTCGCGCCGCCGCTGTTGCCGGAGACGTCGCCGAGGAACAGGCTCAGCTCGGCCTCGCCCGGCTCGCTCGCCTCGAGCACGAGGTTGCCGTCCTCGAAGCGCGCCTCGGCCTGCGCGGAGTCGACGACGCCGTTGATGAAGTCGCGGAGCGCCGCGATCGTCGTGCCGTCGTTGGCGGCGCCGTAGACGAAGGTGTCGGAGAACGCCGTGCCGTCGGGGTTCGTGCCGCTGATCGTGATCGCGTCGCCGACCTGGTAGGGCGTGGTGCGCGCGGTCAGGGCGTTGAGGTCGTCGGTGTCGAGGGCCGCCCGCTCGGTGCCGGTCGTGAGCTGCGCGTCGAGGCCGAGCGCGCTCAGCACGCTCGAGCCGGGCCCGTCGTCGAACTTGATGGTCGCGCTCGCGCCGAGCTGGACCGTCTCGACGCTCAGGTCGCCGGTGACGTCGTCGCCGGTCGCGCGGACGCCGGTGAGGTTGGTGTTGAGCCAGTCCGCGACTTCGCTCGGGGTGTTCGGCGGCGGGGTGGGCACCTGGACGCTCTGCTGGGCGCCGCCATTGACGGAGACGAGCAGCGTCTCACCGCCGGTGAGCGAGCCGAAGGTGGGGGGTGCGCCTGCGGCGGTGGTGGCCTTCGCCGCCGCGGTGCCCTGCACCAGCGGCGTGTCGGACGACACGATCTCGCGGAGCGGGCCGCCGACCTCGGCGGGCAGGCTCCCCTGGAACGAGACCGAGGTGGTCTCCTGGGCCGGCAGCGTGTCCGACGTCGGGACCGTGATCGTGCCGCCGGACGCGTTGACGACGCGCAGCCCGGTGCGCAGGTCGACGAGCGCACGGTCGGCGTCGATGCCGAACGAGCCGACGCGCGAGTAGAACGTCTGCGAGCCGTTGGTCATCGTGAAGAAGCCGCGGCCCTGCAGCGCGACGTCCATCGAGCGGCCGGTGTCCTGCAGCGTCCCTTGGTTGGTGTCGGTGTCGACCGACGCCATGTAGGCGCCCGTGCCGATCTGCAGCGGGTTCTGGCCGCCGAAGTTGCCGTTGGGCCCGGAGCCGGCGCGCGCGGTGAAGCTCAGGATGTCGCTGAACGTCGCGCGCGAGCCGCGGAAGCCCGGCGTGCTGACGTTCGCCAGGTTGTTACCGATGACGTCGATGTAGGTCTGGTGGACCCGGAGCCCCGACAGGCCGGTGTAGAGTGCGGTGCTGACCATGGTTGGATGTGCGCTGGGTGAGTGGTGTCTCGCGCGGGCCCTCAGGCGCCGGCGTTGTTGTTATTGCTGCTGCCGCTGCCGCCGCTCGTGCCGCTGCCGCTAGAACTGCCGCCGCCGCCGCCGCCCGCGGTGATGCCGAGAACCTGCCGCATGTCGATCTCGGCGCCGGACTCGAGGCGCAGGCGCACGTCACCGCTCTCCGCGACGAACACGCTGCTCACGGTGTCGGCGCCGGTGGTGCCGTCTTCTCCGAGGAACTCGACCGTCTGGCCGAGCAGCGCGCTGCCCTGGCTCAGGCCCTGCGTGCGGGCGAGCACGCCCTGGAAGTCGAGCAGCTTGAGCATGTTGGCGTTGAGTTCGCGCTGCTCCTCCATGTTGGAGTAGCTCGCCATCTGCGTGTTGAAGCTCTCGCTGTCGACCGGCTCGAACGGCGTCTGGTTCTTGAGCTGCTCGGTCAGCAGCTGCAGGAACTGGTTGTCGCCGTAGGTGGCCTGCTGCGTGCCCAGCACGGAGTTGCCGCCGGTGTTGTTCAGGTTGTGGATGTTGAAAGCGCTGTTCATGGCTCGGTTTCCCCTCAGGCCCAGAAGTCCAGTCCGTCCGCGGTGACGTAGCCGCGTGGCCGCGGCGCCGAGGCCGCGTCCTCGGCGAAGTCGTCTGCTGCGTGGGACGCGTCGTCGCCGGCGTCTCCGTCGGCGGCCTGCTGCCGCTCGAAGTCGTCGCGCGTCTGCACCTCGGCGCCGGTCACTTCCAGGCCGTTCTCCTGCAGCGTGCTCTTGAGCTCCTCGAGGTGGCGCTGCAGCAGCTGCGCCATGTCGCCCCGCTCGGCGCCGATCACCAGCGTCAGCTTGTTGCCGCCCTCGACCGTCATGCGCAGGTCCAGCTGGCCGAGGTCCGGGGGCGACAGGCGCATCCGCATCTCGCCGCCGCCGTCCGTCAGCTTCATCAGGATCTGCTTGAAGACGGAGTCGCGCGCCTGCTCGAGCAGCTGCATCGAGTGCGCGCTCTTGGTCGCGTAGCCGGTCTGCACCGCCGCCGACTTGACGTGGGACGCGCTCGCCAGCGGCGCGCCGCCGGCGCCGCGCACCAGCGCGTCTGCAGCGCGCGCCGGCATCGGCTGGTTCGGCGGACTCGTCGCGGGGCCGGCCACGAGCGGCTGCTGGGCGCCGCGCTGTGCGTGGAAGGCCGCGGCGAGCAGCGGCTCGTGCGTCGCGGCGGCGGGGCGCTTCGTCTCGCCGTCGCGCTGTCGTTCGCTGCGAGGCGCGGTCTCCGGGTCGTTCCGGCGGAGGCTGTCGGTGACGTCGGCCTGCTCGTCGAGCGCAGGGGTATCGCCCTCGGACGCGTCGCCCTCGGGAGTCTCGTCGGCGTCGCGCGAGGTCGGGCGCGCGTCGGCGTCGACGTCGTCCAGGTCGGCCTCGTCCAGACCGGCTGTGGCCTCGGACTCAGGCGCGGCCGGGAGATCGTCGGCGACGTCGTCTTGCCCGTCTGTGAGCGTGTCTCGCAGCAGCTGCTCGAAGCGCTCTCCGTGCGGGCGCTGCATGGACGCAGCGACCGGGACCCCCATGGGGTCCAGTTCGACACGGCCTAGCTGGATGTACGGAATCGCCACAGTGATCTCCTTCGCCTCCACCAGCAGGGAGCACACGGTGTGCCAAGCGACGGGAGAATCCCGCTCCCTGCGGTGGCGCGGGCGGTTGCCGGGCAGGCCGCGCCGGGTCGGCAGGAACTGCCGGTGCCGCAGGCGGCAAGAACTGCCGCAGGCGGCAGGATCTGCCGGGCGTCGCGCGCGGCGCGGGCGCTGCGTCCTGCGACAGTTTTTGCAGTTCTCCTCTCAAGCGGAGGTCGCCGCTGCCGATCATTCCAGGGAACCCCCCTTCCCAAGAGGCCTTTCGATGGACATCCGCAACGTAGGAAACCAGGGCAACGCCGACCGCATCGGCGACCGCGCCGGCCGCGCCGACGCCAAGCAGGTCGTGCTGGTCCCGGTCCCGCGGCGCAGCGACGACGCGCGCATCAGCGACGCCGGCCGCGACGCGGCCGCTGCCGTCGAGCTGCTGACGGAGCGGGCCCGCGCAGACGCCAGCGACCGCGACGCCGTCGTCGAGGCGGCGCGGCAGCGGCTGCTGTCGGGAGAGCTGGACAGCCACGCAGCGCTGGCTTCGACGGCCCGACGACTCGCGGCCGGCGGCTTCCTCAGCTAGCGCCGCGGTCGCGCAAACGCGAGGCCGGCAGGCCCGCGTCGCGCGTCGATGCGCGCGACGACCTCGGCGCGCCGCAGGTCGATGACGGCGATGAACTCGCCGCGCGCGCACGTCACGTAGGCGCGCTCTCCCGCGGGGTCGCTGACCACGCCGCGGGGCAGGGAGCTCTGCTCGCTGCGGTCCCCGTGGATGGAGACCTCACCGAGCAGCGCGCGCGCGGCGGCGTCGAAGATCATCAGCTCGCCGCCGCGGACGCAGGTCACCAGGACGCGGTCGCCGCGCGGCGTAAAGGCCACGCGCAGCGGCGCGCGGCCGGTGTCGAAGGTGTGCAGCACCTCGCCGCTCGCCGCCGAGACGACGCTCAGCAGGTCGTCGTCGCGGCTCGCGACCCAAGCGTCACCGGTGACCGGGTGGAGCGCGATGCCTTCGGCGCCGACGCCTGTCCGCGTGACCCGCGGCGCGGCGCGGGAGGCGACGGGCGCGAGCGGGACGAAGCTGACGGTGCCGTCGTGCGGGCTGGTCGTGACGGCGTGCTGGCCGTCAGGAGTGACCGCCACGAGCTGGGGCGCGCGCTGGCCGGTGGACCAAGAGGTGCTCCAAGCGCTCGCGCGGGCCGAGCCCG